>VAXA01000163.1 GCA_005883365.1 Actinomycetota bacterium | reverse complement strand
GCTACTGCAGGCGCTCGGCGAGGTAGCGAATCGCGAGCGGGTAGCGGTACTCGATCCCGCCGTGCTTCCCGTCGAAGAGCTCGAAGAAGACGTCCGTGATCCCGAGCTCCTCGAGCTCGCGCCGGAATGCGTCGGCGCCGAGGTCGAGGAACCACTCGTCGTGCTTGCCCGCGTCGATGTAGATCGCGCGCAGGCTGCGCAGCGCGTCCGCGTGACGGCGTGCCATCCGGACCGGATCCCACGCGAGCCAGCGCCGCCAGACGTCGTCGCGCAGCATTCCTGTCGCCAGGTCGAACGGGAGGTCGATTGAGGCGTCCTCGTTCGCCGAGTAGCACGCCGCCATCGCGTACGTGTTGAGGAGGTAATAGTCGGATTCCTTCGTGAATGCCGGCCGTGAGTGGAACTCCTCCCAGAAGCGCTCGTATGAGCCGTCGTAGTCGTCGCGCAGCGCGCGCACCGTGTCGCGGAACTCCGGCAGGTAGCAGAGCTCGAAGAGCGCGTCGCCGGAATGAGTCGCGAGGCCGCCGAAGACGTCGGGCCGCAGCATCGGCACGACTATCGCGCCAAAGCCGCCGCTCGACTTGCCGGTGAGGCCTCGGTGCGCGGCCCCGGCGAGCGTGCGGTAGCGCGAGTCGACGAAGGACACGACCTCCTCGCAGAGGTACTCGCCGTAGCGCCCTGTCCCAGGTGAGTCGATGAACTGCGAGCCGCCGAACGACGTCCAGCAGTCGACGAAGACGACGAGCGCCGGCGGGCAATCCTCCTCCCCGAAGAGCCGGTCGACGAGCTCGGGCACGTTGGGGCGGAAGGCGAAGCGATTGCGCCACATGTCGAGCTGGCCGGTCATCCCCTGGATCAGGTAGATCGACGGGAAGCGCCGGTCGGGCTCGGCGTCGTACGCGGGCGGGAGGTAGACCCAGATCGGCCGGGCGTGCGGGTCGCCGAGCGGGTTGTTGCGGAGGACGTCGCTCTCGATCTCGAGCTCGTCGAAGTGCCCCACCGGCTCCCGCGACCACGGCTCCACGAGGCGTTCTTCTATCAAGCCGGGGCTCGTAGGCGCCCGGCTACACTCACGCCGATGGCCGAGTACGGGACGATGCGGGTCAAGAGCGGTCTCGCCGAGATGCTCAAGGGCGGCGTGATCATGGACGTCGTCGACGCCGAGCAGGCGAAGATCGCCGAGGCCGCGGGTGCCGTCGCTGTGATGGCGCTCGAGCGGGTTCCGGCCGACATCCGCCGCGACGGCGGGGTCGCGCGCATGTCCGACCCGGAGAAGATCAGCGAGATCCAGGAGGCCGTGACGATCCCGGTCATGGCGAAGTGCCGCATCGGCCACTTCGCCGAGGCGCAGATCCTGCAGGCGCTCGAGATCGACTACATCGACGAGTCGGAGGTGCTGACGCCGGCGGACCTCGAGCACCACGTCGACAAGTGGCAGTTCACCGTCCCCTTCGTCTGCGGCTGCACGAACCTCGGCGAGGCGCTGCGCCGGATCGCGGAGGGCGCGGCGATGATCCGCACGAAGGGCGAGGCCGGCACGGGCGACATCGTCAACGCCGTGACGCACATGCGCGCGGTCTTCGGTCACATCCGCAGGCTCGGCGCGCTGCGCGAGGAGGAGCTGTACGCCGAGGCGAAGGAGCTGCGCGCGCCGCATGAGCTCGTCAAGTGGGTCGCCGAGAACGGAAAGCTGCCGGTCGTGACGTTCACCGCGGGCGGGATCGCGACGCCTGCCGACGCGTCGCTCTGCATGCAGCTCGGCGCGGACGGCGTCTTCGTCGGCTCCGGCATCTTCAAGTCGGGCGACCCGGAACGCCGCGCGAAGGCGATCGTCGAGGCGACGACGCACTTCCAGGACGCGGACATCCTCGCGCGTGTCTCCGCCGGCCTCGGCGAGCCGATGGTCGGCATCTCGACGCAGACGCTCGACCCGAGCGAACTGCTCGAGACCCGCGGCTGGTAACACGCGACCGCGCCTGGCGGCGCGCGCAGCTCCGTCCGGCGCGGGGAGGAGGATTCCCTCGTGCGCGAGACGAAGCCGGTCTGGACGTCCTCGTCCTTCCTCCTCTACACGGGCGGCCTGACCGTGCTCGGCGGCGGACTCGCCGCGCTCGGCTACCTCTCCAGTCGCTATGGCAGCGGCGCCAAGGCGGCGTGGGCACTGCTCGTCCTCGCCATCCTCTACTGGATCGCGCATGCACTCCGCCTGCGCGGTCGGCAGATTGCCGCCGGCATCTTCGCGTTCGCCTCCGTGATCGCGTGGGGCACGTTCATCGCGTTTCTCTTCGAGTGGTGGGGCTGGAACGGCGTGAGCGGGTCGCTCAGCAACTGGTCGTGGTCGCGCCTTGCGCTCTGGCTGCTGATCCTCGCCGCCGCCTGGGACGACCGGAGGAGGTTCGGCTTCCCGTTCATCCGGCTGATCTCGGCCGTGGTCGGCTGGCTCTTCGTCGTCGACCTCATCACGGCCGGTGGGAGCTTCACCGCGGCAGTCACGCTGCTCGTCGGGATCGCCTATCTCCTCTGGGGCACGATCCACCGCACGCCGTCCTCGTTCTGGCTTCATCTCGTCGGAGGGCTGTTGACCGGGGGCTCGATCGTCTACTGGGCACACACCGGCGACGGACAGTGGGCCGGGGTCTCGATCGCGGCGTTCTGCTTCGTCGTCATCGCGTATGCGACGGGGCGGTCGAGCTGGGCCGTCCTCGGCACGATCGGCTTCTTCGCGGCGACCGTCCATTACCTCATCGGCTCGCCGACGGACATCGTCGGAGCTGCCTTCTCGGGCTCGCCGCCGCGGCACGTCAGTCCGTGGGCGCCGGCGGTCGCCTTCGGGCTACTCGGCTTCTGGCTCGTGCTGCTCGGCCTCCTCGGCCGGCAGCGGACGGCTACCCCCGCACCGCTGCCCGAATAGCGCTCGTTACCATCGAGGCGATGGAGAAGCCGCTCAAGATCGGCGTCCTCGCCGTTCAGGGGAACTTCCGGGAACACGCCGCCGTACTGCGGCGGCTCGGCGCCGAGCCGGTCGAGGTGCGGCTTCCGGAGCAGCTCGAGGGGCTCGACGGCCTCATCATTCCCGGCGGCGAGTCGACCGCGATCGCCCGTTTGATGCGCCTCTACGGCCTCGACGAGGCGGTGCGCGAGTTCGGCGGCCCGATCTTCGGGACGTGCGCGGGCATGATCGTCCTCGACCGCGACCACCTCGGGGTGGGCGGCTACCGGACTCGGCGCAACGCGTTCGGCCGGCAGGTGAAGAGCTTCGAGGCGGACGTGGACGTCGGGGACGGCGACGAGCCGCTGCGGGCCATCTTCATCCGCGCGCCGTGGCTCGAGGACGCGGGGCCGGACGTCGAGGTACTGGCGGAGGTCGACGGCCATCCGGTGCTGGCGCGCGAGGGACGGCTCCTCGTCGCAGCCTTCCACCCGGAGCTGACCGACGACACGCGCGTCCACGAGCGCTTCTTGAGCATCGTGAGGGAGGAGAGCGGTGTCCGGGCATAGCAAGTGGTCGTCGATCAAGCACAAGAAAGGCGCCGCGGACGCGAAGCGCGGCAAGCTCTTCTCGAAGCTGACGCGCGCGATCATCGTCG
Organism: Actinomycetota bacterium; assembly: GCA_005883365.1. Lineage (GTDB taxonomy): Bacteria > Actinomycetota > Thermoleophilia > Gaiellales > Gaiellaceae > Palsa-739. Next base: position 10,161 of record VAXA01000163.1, on the reverse strand, counting down.
CAGCGAAGGACGGCGGGCCCGATCCGGCCGGAAACCTCGCGCTCCAGAACGCGATCGAGAAGGCGAGGGCCAACTCGATGCCGAAGGACAACATCGACCGGGCGATCGCGAAGGGCGCAGGCACAGACTCCGACGCCGCCGCGTACGAAACCGTCGTCTACGAGGGCTACGGCCCGGCGGGCGTCGCCGTGATCGTCGAGGCGCTGACCGACAACCGCAACCGGACGGCGGGCGAGGTGCGGCACACCTTCGCCAAGAACGACGGCAACCTCGGCACCTCGGGTGCGGTCGCGTGGCTGTTCGAGCGGCGCGGACTCGTGCTGGTGCCGGCGGAGGGCGCGGACGAGGACGAGCTCACGCTCGCGGCGGCCGAGGGCGGCGCCGACGACGTCTCCCTCGACGGCTCCTCCTACCAGGTGCTGTCCGCCGCCGAGCAGCTCGCGACGGTGCGCGAGGCGGTCGAGGACGCCGGCTTCGAGATCGAGTCGGCCGAGCTGACGATGCTGCCGAAGACGACCGTCGCCGTCGAGGACGAGAACGAGGCGAAAAAGATCCTGCGCCTGATCGACCAGCTCGAGGAGAACGACGACGTGCAGGAGGTCTACGCGAACTTCGACATTCCCGAAAGAGTCCTCGAAAGCGTGGCCGGCTAGCGCCGTCCCCGCTTCCTCGGAGACGGAACTCCGCGCGCCGGAGAGCGCGGTCTCCCGGCGCGCTCCGTGCTGTCCTTCTTGCCCGCCCGCTGAGGCCGCTTCGCGGCGTCTGCGGGCGCGGGATGGGCCGCCGGCCAACGCGGCTTCGCCTGCGTTGGGCCTCCGGCTAGAGCAGGAGTCGTCCGGGGCGGCGCCTAACGTCTCTGCGTGAAAGTCGTGGGCATCGATCCGGGGACTGCTGCTTGCGGGTACGGAGTCGTCCAAGAAAGCGGAGGCCGCCTCAGGGAAGTGGCCCACGGCTGCTGGTCGACAGCGGCCGGCGAGGACACGGTCGTCCGTTTGAAGACGATCCACGACGCCGTCGCAGCGCTCATTGCCGAGCACGCGCCGGATGCGGTGGCGGTCGAGGAGTCGTACGTCGGCGGCGACGCCCGCATCGCGCTCTTCGTCGGCCAGGCACGCGGCGCCGTGCTCGTCGCGGCCGCCAACGCGGGAGTCTCCTGCTGCGAGTATGCGCCCGCCCGCGTCAAGCAGGCGATCTGCGGCTACGGCCGTGCCGAGAAGGCGCAGATGCAGCGGATGGTGAAGATGCTCCTCGGCCTCGAGGAGCTGCCAACGCCGCACCACGCTGCCGACGCTCTCGCCGTGGCGATTTGTCACGCGCTTTCGCCGCCCCTGCTCCGGGTGGCCACGGGCTGAGGGAACGTCCGTTCCCGTGCGTACGCTGACCGCATGATCGCCCGTCTGCGCGGCAAGCCCACTGCCAACACGCCCGAGGGCCTCGTGCTCGATGTGGGAGGCGTCGGCTACCTCGTTCATGCCACTCCCACGGCCATCCGAAAGGGCGAGGCCACCGACGAGATCACGGTCGAGACGTACCTCCACGTCCGCGAGGACGTGCTCCAGCTCTACGGCTTCGCCGACCGCAGCGAGCGGGAGCTGTTTGTCCACCTCCTCGCCGTCACCGGCGTCGGGCCGAAGGTCGCGCTCGCGATCGTCTCCGGCTCGCCGGCCGCCGAGCTGCGCCGGGCGATCGCGCGCGGCGACGCTGCCCGATTTCAGGCGATCCCGGGCATCGGGAAGAAGACGGCGGAGCGGATCGTCCTCGAGCTGAAGGAGAAGCTCGGCGATCCGGCGCTCGCGCCTGCTCCCGACGCATCCGGCGAGCGGCACCTCGTGGCCCGCGACGCGCTCGTCGAGCTGGGCTGGTCGCTGCTCGACGCCGAGCGCGCGCTCGCCGAGGTCGATCTAGACCTGTCACCGGAGGAACGCGTCCGGCTCGCGTTGAAGAAGGCCGCGTGAACGCCGCCACGCAGTTCCTCACGCCCGCTCTTCGCGACGACGAGGAGGAGGTCGAGCGAAGCCTCCGGCCGCGCCGGCTCGACGAGTTCGTCGGCCAGGCACGGGTGAAGGAGCAGCTCGCGATCGCCCTCGACGCGGCAAAGGGACGCGGCGAGGCGCTCGACCACGTCCTGCTCGTCGGGCCGCCGGGCCTCGGCAAGACGAGCCTTGCGCACATCATCCGCGAGGAGCTCGGCGTCGGCATCCGCTCGGTCGCCGGCCCCGCGCTCGAACGGAAAGACGTCGCAGCGATCCTCACGGCGGTCGAGGCGCGCGATGTCGTCTTCGTCGACGAGATCCACCGCCTGAGCCGCGCCTCAGAGGAGATCCTCTACCCGGCGCTCGAGGACTTCCGGCTCGACATCGTCATGGGCCAGGGAGTGGCCGCGCGGACGCTCACGCTCGACCTGCCGCCGTTCACGCTCGTCGGCGCGACGACGCGCACGGGCCTCCTCACCTCGCCGCTCCGCGACCGTTTCGGAATGACGTTCCGGCTCGACTACTACGAGGATGGCGAGCTCGCCGCGATCGTCCGGCGCTCGGCCGGAATCCTCGGCGTCGAGATCGCCCACGACGCCGCCGACGAGATCGCCGGCCGCGCCCGCGGTACGCCCCGGGTCGGCAACCGGATCCTCCGCCGCGTCAGGGACGTCGCCGAGGTGCGGCACGAGGGCGCGATCACGACTGCGATCGCACGCGAGGCGCTCGAGCTCCTCGAGGTCGACGAGGCGGGGCTCGAACGGCTCGACCGCGCGCTCCTGCGGGCGATGGTCGAGAAGTACGACGGCGGTCCGGTCGGGCTCAACACGCTCGCCGCCGCGCTCGGAGAGGAGCCGGACACGATCGAGTACGTCTATGAGCCGTACCTCCTCCAGCTCGGCTTCATCCAGCGGACGCCGCGCGGGCGCACGATCACCGCGCTCGGTCGCGCCCACCTCGGCGTGGCGGCCGCGGCCGACACCGAGACGCGGCTCTTCTGATGCCCGACCTCTGGACGCCCGTGGCCGAGCTGCCGCACGAGGCGTTCGTCGAGCGGATCCACCGCGCGATCGCGTCCTTTGCCGAGGCCACAGGCGTGGAGAAGCCGCTCGTCGAGGTCGAGCTCGCCGACAGGTCACGGTTCGTCCTCGAGCGGATCGAGCCCGAGCCCGGTTTCGGGATGGTGACGCTCTACGTGACGGACGCGCGCGACGACGCGCCCGACGCGCTCATCGTGCCGATCGGCTCCCTGCGGCGGATCGAGCTCAGCAAGTCGCCCGACGATCGAATCCAGCGCTTCGGCTTCAGCGTCCCGCCGGCGGCGTAGACGAGCCACGGCGCGACGAGCAGCGCCATCACGTCGAACCAGACGTAGCCACTTGCAACGCCGCTCGGCGGGTTGCCGTCGGGGATCCCCAGTCCGGGGAGGTCGCGCGCCCAGCGCCACGTCCCGATCGACGTCCCGTAAAGCTCGAGGGCTCCCACGACGAGGAACACACCGGCGTACGTCGCCCGCGAGCGCGAGCGCCAGAGGAAGAGGAGGAGCAGCGGCACTCCGAAGGCGCCGGCGACGTCCAACCGCGGCAGCACTGTCACGCCGGCGATGCCCCAGGCCGCGGCGCCGATTGCCGCGGCCCAGACGACGATGCGGGCAGGCAGCGTGCGGCTCAGGGCGAGGCCGCTGAGGTAGACGAGCCCGTGCGCAGGTGGGATGAACAGCGGCAGGTTGTGCAGCCGGTAGTGGTAGACGCCCCAGACGAGCGAGCCCGTCACCTCCCCGACCGTCGCGAAGAGGACGACGCCAACGGCCTGTGCCCGCACGAGCGGCGGAAGCGGCCGGAGTGCCGCCGCGAGCACGGCGAAGGTGAGCACGCCGAGCGCGAGCTGTCCCCGGAACGACACCTGAGTGTCGAGCGCGAGGAGCCCCGCCAGGTAGGCCGGCAGCACGACTGCGTACCGGCGAGCGGGCATCACGGCCGGTACTGGAGCTCGTGCCAGCTCGGGGTGGGGAGGAGCTCCAGCAGGGCGCGGCCGCCGTTCGTGTCCGCAAACGTGAAGTCCTGTCGCTCGTCGTCCCATCCCACCTCCAGCAGGCCCTCCTTGACCCGGTGATCGAGCCACGCGCCGCGGAAGACGAGCTTCTTCAGCCAGTAGACGAGCGACTCGCCGCGGACGAGGGCGAGCGCGTCCCAGTGGCGGACGAGGTATTCGCCGAGCGCGCTTCGGGGCACCTCGATCGCGTCGCGCTCGACGAGCTCGACGAGGTCGGCGGTCTCGTCCTCGTCCAGCTCGGGGCCGGCAACGAGCCCGAGCCGGACGGCGGCGGCCGTCACGCGCTCCTCGAAGTCGAGGCTGTTGAAGGAGAAGCGGTAGCCGAGGAACTCGACGATGTAGTCGTCGCCGGAGTGGTAGTTGCCGGCCGCTTCCACGCGCGAAGCGTACCCTGGCCCGGTGCGGATACTCCGCTATGCGGCGGCGCTCGTCGCCGTGCTCGGCCTCGTCACGCTGACCGCGTGGGCGCTCTCGTGGCCGTTCGAGAAGGCGGTCTCTCTCGCGCCCGTGATCGTCGTCGGCGGCCTCGCCGCAGTCGGTCTCGTGCTCCTGTGGGGGAAGGTCGCGCTCTCCTCGCTGCGGGAGTCGCGCCACCCGCGCCGCGTCCTCGCCTACTGGGTGCTCGGCCTCGGCCTACTCGTCCTGCTGACGGTGCTCGGCGTCAAGCTCCCGAACGAGGGCGGCTAGCAACTCGTTCGGGGAGGGTGCGGCCATCGGGCCTCCTCTCTTACTCCATCCCAAACCCCCACCCACCCGGGGACAGCGAGAGTGTGCCCGGCCGAGCGTGACCGCAGCGTCGCGGCTTCGTCACGGAAGGCCGGCAGTCCGCCTACAGCCGTCCGAGCCGGACAGGTTGGAGCGCCAGCTCCGTCCGCCCGTCCCCGTAGCTTGGCCACAGATGCACGAAGGCACCTGGACACTCTCCGATTGCCCGCCCGCCGGCCAGGCCGAGCTCGTTCGCACGCTCGGGATCTCGGAGCTGACCGCCGCCGTACTCCTCCGGCGCGGCTACTCCGATCCGGCCGTCGCTAGGCGTTTCCTCGACGGGGAGCAGCCCCCGCACGACCCGTTCCTGCTCGGCGACATGAAGGCTGCGTGCGCGCACATCCGCGCCGCCGTGGAGCAAGGTCGCCGGATCTGCGTCCACGGCGACTATGACGTCGACGGCATCTCCGCCACCGCGCTCGCCGTCCTCCTGCTGCGCGAGCTCGGCGCTGAGGTCGTCTGGCATCTGCCGAGCCGCTTCGACGAGGGCTACGGCGTGCGGAGCGAGACGCTCGCCCGTCTTGCAGACGACGGCTGTGGGCTCGTCCTCACCGTCGACTGCGGCATCACGGCCGTCGCTGAGGTGGCCGAGGCGAAGGAACGCGGTCTCGACGTCATCGTCACCGACCATCACCGGCCCGCCGAGACGCTGCCAGACTGCCCCATCGTCGCGACCCGGCCCTCGCTGTATCCGTTCCCCGAGCTGTGCGGCACCGGCGTCGTCTACAAGCTCGGGCAGGCCCTCTTCGGCGTCGACAGCGAGGTGCCGCGCCGACACCTCGACCTCGTCGCGCTCGCGACGATCGCCGACGTCGTCCCGCTCGTAGACGAGAACCGCTCGTTTGCGATCGCCGGCCTGCGCGCCCTCGCGCGCACGGGGAAACCCGGTCTTCGCGCGCTCATGCAGAGCGCGAGCGTGGACCCAGCTGCCGCCGATGCAGGGGCCGTCGGGTTCCGCCTCGCCCCGCGCCTGAACGCAGCGGGACGCCTCGGCCACCCGCGCGAGGCGCTCGAGCTCCTGCTCACCGAGGACGAGGCGGAGGCGCGCAGGCTGGCCGACTCCCTCGAGGAGCTGAACCGCGAGCGCCAGGCGGTAGAGGGCCGGATCCTCCGGGAGGCCGTGGCCCAGGTCGAAGAGTGGCCGCCGGAAAGGCGCGCCCGGCGCGCGTATGCCGTGGCCGGCGCCGATTGGCACGAGGGCGTGATCGGAATCGTCGCGTCGCGGCTCGTCGAGCGCTACCACCGGCCGGTCGTGCTCATCGCAGGGACAGACGGCGACTGGAAGGGGTCCGGCCGGTCGATCCCCACCTTCGACCTGCACGCCGCACTCGGTGCGTGCGCCGGACTGCTTGGGCGCTGGGGCGGCCACCGAGCCGCCGCGGGCCTGTCGATCGCGGAGGAGAACGTCGAAGCCTTCGCCGACGCGTTTGCCGAGCAGGCGGCCGCGGTCCTCGCAGAGGAGGACCTCGAGCCGTTGACGTCGATCGACGCCATCGTCACGCGCGGCGCCGACCTCTCCCTCGACCTCTGCGCGGAGCTTGCGAGGCTCGCGCCGTTCGGGCTCGGCAATCCTGCGCCGACGCTGCTTGCCCCAGGGTGCGGGCTGGCAGAGCTCGCGACCGTCGGCGACGGCAAGCATCTTCGCTTCCGCATCCGGCGGGAGGGGAGAGACGGAGGCAGTGCGATTGCCTTCGGTCAAGGGTCGCGCCTCGACGTGCTGCGGCCGGAAGCCCTCTACGACGTCGCGTTCCGGCTCGAGGAGAACCACTGGAACGGCACGGTCGCACCGCAGCTCGTCGTCCGGAGGATCTTCGCGGCCGCGCCCCGCTACCGCGAGCTGCACGCCTGGTTGACCGCAGAGTGGAAGAAGCCCGAGGCTGCGCGTGACGCCGCGGCGCGGGCGATCTTCACCGAGCTCGGCGTGGTCGAGGGCGGCCCTCGCCGCGACCTGCTCGAGTCGCGGCGGTTCCGCGAGCTGCTCGCGGCCGAGCCGCCCCTCGCCGCGGCGGCGTGATCCGTACGGAACGCGCAGGCGACGAGGTCGCGATCCGCGCCGTCGAGACCGCAGCCTTCGGGATAGATCGCGATGCGCAGATCGTGGACGACCTGCGCGGCAGCGACGCCTACATTCCCGAGCTCTCGCTCGTGGCCGAGGATGGAGGCGCCGTCGTCGGCCACGTGATCGTGAGTCGCGGCCATGTGGAGCCGTCTGGAGAGCCGATCTTCCTGCTCGGTCCGATCGGCGTGGTGCCGGAACGCCAAGGCGAGGGGATCGGCAGCACTCTCGTCGACGCTGCCCTCGCCGGCGCTCGCCGTCTTGGCGCGCCTTGCGTGGCCCTCGTCGGCGATCCCGCCTATTACGAGCGGTTCGGCTTCCTCCAGGCAGAGCCGCTCGGGTTGCTGCCGCCGGCGGGCTGGCGGTCCCGGCCATTCCAGGTCGCCTTGCTCGACCCTGAGGGCGAGCTGCCCCGGGGCCGTGTCGAGTACAGCAACGCCTTTCGCGACTAGCGCGCGTGCAGCGAGAAGGCGAGCGCCCGCGCGAGGCGGACGACGGTGCGGCGCCTCCAGAAATGGCGAAATCCAGGCATGGAACGCGTCATTTCGATCATCTATCGACCGTTCCTTCCATGCGGATTAGCCGAGAAACCCGGGAGTACACTGAGGAAGTGACGACCGTCGAGGCAGGTGAGAGGCACGAGGAGCTCCTCGAGGGGCTGCTCGCCGAGCTCGCCGCCCAGCACGCGGACGTCGACGTCGAGCTCGTCACCCGCGCCTTCCGGTTCGCGGCCGCCGCGCACGAGGGGCAGCAGCGCCGCTCCGGCGAGCCGTTCATCACGCATCCCGTCGGCGTCGCCACGATCTGCGCCGGCCTGCGGCTCGACGAGCAGACGATCGCCGCCGCGCTCCTCCACGACGTCGTCGAGGACACCGGTGTCGAGCTCGAGACCCTGCGCGACGACTTCGGCGACGAGATCGCGGCGCTCGTCGACGGCGTCACGAAGCTGACCCGCGTGCAGTTCCAGACCCGGGAGCAGGCGGAGGCGGAGAACTACCGCAAGATGGTGGTGGCGATGGCCGAGGACGTGCGCGTCATCCTCGTCAAGCTCGCCGACCGTCTCCACAACCTCCGCACGATCGAGTACCTCGGCAAGCAGAAGCAGATCCAGAAGTCAAAGGAGGCGCTCGAGGTCTATGCGCCACTCGCGCACCGGCTCGGCATCCACGCGCTCAAGTGGGAGCTCGAGGACCTCGCGTTCGAGACGCTTCACCCGCGCAAGTACGCGGAGATCAAGGCGATGGTCGCCGAGCGCCGTGCCGATCGCGAGGGACACGTCGCCGAGGCTGCCGACGTGCTGCTGCGCGAGCTCGAGAAGGTCGACATCCCCGTCGACATCTCCGGCCGGGCGAAGCATTTCTACTCGATCTACGACAAGATGGCCCGCAAGGGCCGCGAGTTCAACGAGATCTACGACCTGACCGCGATGCGCGTCACGGTGGAGCGGGACGGCGAGGAGGGGACGCGCGACTGCTACGGCGCGCTCGGGCTCATCCACTCCCTCTGGAAGCCGATGCCCGGCCGCTTCAAGGACTACATCGCGATGCCGAAGTTCAACGGCTACCGCTCCCTCCATACGACAGTCATCGGGCCGGAGGGCCGGCCCCTCGAGATCCAGGTGCGGACCCGGGAGATGCAGGAGACCGCCGAGCTCGGGGTCGCGGCGCACTGGTACTCGTACAAGAACCGCGGCGCCAAGCCCGGCGAGGAATGGCTCGCCTGGGTGCGGCAGCTCATGGACATCAACGCCGACGAGTCCGACGCGCGCGAGTTCGTGAAGAGCTTCCGCACCGACCTCTTCGACGAGGAGGTGTTCGTCTTCACGCCGAAGGGCGAGGTGAAGACGCTGCCGGCCGGGGCGACGCCGATCGACTTCGCCTACGCCGTGCACACCGACGTCGGCCATCGCACGGTCGGCGCCAAGGTGAACGGGCGGATCGTGCCGCTCCACTACCGCCTCCACAGCGGCGACCGCGTCGAGATTCTCACCGGCAAGTCCGCCGCCCGCGGCCCCTCGCGTGACTGGCTCTCGCTCGCCGCCTCGTCGCGCGCCCGCAACAAGATCCGGCAGTTCTTCTCCCGTGAGCAGAAGGAGGATCTCGAGGCGAAGGGCCGCGAGACGCTCGAGAACTCGCTCAAGGCGCAGAACCTCCCCTACAAGAAGCTCGCCGGCTCCGCCGTCCTCGCAGGGGTGATCCGGGAGTCCGGCTACAAGAAGGCCGAGGACTTCTACATCGCGCTCGGCTCGGGGAAGCTGACCGCGTCGAAGATCGTCGACAAGGTCCTGCAGCAGCTCAAGGTCGGCGAGGTCGCCGAGGAGCCGATCCCGCTCAAGAAGCCACGCGCCCGCGACGCGGCCGGCAGCGACAGCTACGGCATCAACGTGATCGGTGTCGAGGACGTCCTCGTCCGGCTCGCCAAGTGCTGCACACCCGTTCCCGGCGACGACATCGTCGGCTACATCTCGCTCGGCAAGGGGATCACGATCCACCGCGGCGACTGCCCGAACGTGCGCGCGCTCCGCCGCAACCCCGAGCGGTTCACGTCGGTCGAGTGGGAGGGAGGCGGCAGCCAGAGCTTCCGCGTCCAGATCGCCGTCGACTCGTGGGACCGGCCGCGCCTGCTCGAAGACGTGGCCCGGACGTTCGCGGAGCACGGTTCCAACATCGTCTCCTACGGCGGGAGCGTGGATGACCAGATGGCCCGGAACTGGTACGTGGCCGAGGTCGGCGACGTCAAGGCGCTCCGCGGCCTGCTCTCCTCGCTCCGCAACGTCGACGGCGTCTTCGACGCCCGCCGCGTCACCCCGTCCTAGCTTCCCTCGATCGAGGGATACAGCCGCCCGAGCCCCGGGTTACCCCTATCGAGGGACAAGCCTGTGGTGATGCGGCCCATCTCCCCCGGACGAGGGACGGATCAGCTCTCCCACGACTCGCCGCCGGTGTCCCAGCCGACGAGGCAGAGGTCGGCGATTTCCGCGGCGACGGTCTCGAGGTCGGCCGGGTCGACGGCGCCGTCTGCCGCGAGCTCCGCGACCCGGGTGTCGCGCCAGACCACAGGCACGGTCGTGCGTCGACCGGGATCCGGCGTGCCGGCCTCCGGCCCGAGGACGAGGCGGTCCTCCTCGACGAAGAAGATCCCGGCCCAGGCGCAGTCCTCGCGCACGGCGAGCGTCGCAACGGCCTGCCGCAAGAGCTCGTCGGCGTCAGGCGTCGACATCGTCGCCCTCGAAGGCGAGGACGGGTGCTCGGAAGGCGTCCGGCACGGGGCAGGCTTTCCGCTCGGCGAGGTCGACGTAGACGAGCGTCTGGTGGG
>VAXA01000026.1 GCA_005883365.1 Actinomycetota bacterium | reverse complement strand
CCGGTCGAGCACACCCGCAAGTCGTGCGGCCCGGCTGACGCGTCGGGCGAGATCCGCAACTGGATCCAGACGAACGGGCGCTGCGAGAGCGCGAACCCGGAGGGAGACACGTACGGGCCGGCTGCGTACGAGTCGTACATTCCCGGCTATCTCGCACTCGGCTGGAGCGGGAAGTGGGACAGCCTGCCGGCGGCGCACTTCGCCTCGATCGCCTTCGACCTTCTCACGCTGCTCGGCCTCTGGCTCGTCGGGCTGCGCTTCGGCGGCCAGCGGCTCGCGGCCGTGCTCGCGTTCGCTTGGGCGGCGTACCCGTTCACCCAGTACGTCTCGAACTCGAACACGAACGACGTGATCATGCCCTGCTTCCTCGTCTGGGGCTTCTGGCTCGTCTCGAGACCGGCGGCCCGCGGCATTCTCGCGGCGTTCTCGGGCTGGACGAAGTTCGCGTCCCTGCTCATCGCGCCGCTCTGGCTCACGTATCCGGGGCGTAGGCCCAGTCGCGGCTTTGCGTTGGGCTTCGCAGCCGCGACGCTCGCCGCGTTCTCGATCCTGCTCCTCGCGCCGGACCCGTTTCACGAGGCGCACGTCTTCTGGACGCGGACGGTCGGCTTCCAGATCGGACGTGCCGCGCCGTGGTCGATCTGGGACTGGGGGCAGTACCACGCCCGCGGGCTGCCGGACCTCCACATCCTGCAGCACGTACTGCAGGCGCTGCTCGTCGCGGGGGCGATTGCAGCCGCGTTCTTCCCGCGGCGCAAGTCGCCGCTCCAGCTCGCCGCGCTGACGGCCGTGCTGCTCGCCGGCTTCGAGCTCGTCGTGACGTACTGGCTCTACACGTACATCCCGTGGTTCTACCCCTTCGCTGCGCTCGTCCTCTTCGCGCCGGCGCTGCCTCTGCGCCGGCTCGTCGCGGTCTCAGGCCGCGACGCGGACGAGCTCGATGGCCTCGGCCCGCCCCGCATCGGTGCACGTGAGGAGGACGCCCTCGAGCCGCACGTTGCCTTCCGCCGGCTCGAACCGGACGGGTAGGCGCGTCCGCATCCGCGCGATCGCGAGCTCCGCCCGGACTCCGATCACCGAGTCGTGCGGCCCCGTCATCCCAGCGTCGGTGACGGCTGCCGTCCCGCCCGGGAGGATGCGCGCGTCGTTCGTCTGGATGTGCGTGTGCGTGCCGATCACCGCGGTCACGCGGCCGTCGAGCCACGCCGCGAGGGCCACCTTCTCGCTCGTCGCCTCGGCGTGGAAGTCGACGACGACGACCGGCGCCGCCGCGCGCGCCTCCTCGACGAGCGTGTCGACGATCTCCCAGGGCGAGACCGGTGTCGGCAGGAAGAGCTGCCCCAGCAGGTTGACGACGGCGACCTGGACACCGTTCCGCGCCTCGACGACCGCCAGCCCGTGGCCCGGGGTCTCCGAGCCGGAGTTTGCCGGCCGGATCACGCGCTCGCTGCCGGCGAGGTAGGACGCGATCCCGCTGCGGCGGTACGTGTGGTTGCCGAGGGTGACCACGTCCGCTCCCGCGGCGAGCAGCTTGTCGGCGAGCTTCGGCGTGATGCCGGCGCCGTCGGCGGCGTTCTCGCCGTTGACGATCGCGAGGTCGGCCTCGTACCGCTCGCGCAACGCCGGCAGGTGCTCCTCCACGGCGCGGCGCCCGGGGACGCCGAAGACGTCCGCGAGGAAGAGGATGTTCAGGGCCGGATGCCTTCCTAGCCGGCTGCGAGCACCGGTGCGGCACGGACCTCGACGGTCACGTGGTTCCCGGCGTCGTTCGTGTAGCGCGCGAGCGCCTGCCGCTCGATCGCGGCGAGGTCGGCGACCCGTCCGAGCTTCGTCGCGCCGCTGACGACCGCCGTGCCGACCGTGAGCGCCGGATCGGCGACGAGCTGCGTCACCGCGACGACGAGTGACGGCGCCGTCTGCGGCTGGATGTCGATCTCGGAGCCGTACGTCTTGCCCTCGACGACGAAGGGCCGGATCGCGACGACCGTCCCGTCCACCGGCGAGTAGGCGTCGCTGCCGACCGGGGCGCCGACGTCGATCGCCGACGTCCCGCCGCCGCCGAGCTGATACCACCGCGGCGCGCCGCCGCCGCCGCCGAAGATGCCATGCACGATCCGCTGCACGAGGCCCTCGTTCGCCTGATGCCCGATCGGCTTGAGCGAGAGCGCGCCGTCGTGCGCGGAGTGATAGCCGATCGCGGTCAGGCGTCCCTGCGAGACCGGGAGCTGCAGGCTGACCGGCCCGCGCAGCGCGACGATCATGGGGGTCGGCCGCGTCTGCGCGACCGTGGCCAGGCTTGGGCGGGGGATGATGACCGACGCCCGCTCCGTCCTGGGACTGAACGCGGTCAGGCCCAGCGCCACGAGGAAGACTGCGGCGAGGAGGACGAGAAGGGCGACCCGGCGCGCCCGGCGCGCAGCGCGCGCCCGTTGGCGTTCGACCGGCCGCCTCCCAGCGAGGCGCGAGGACGGCATGTCGCGCGGCACCTTATCGCACTGCCGGGGCTCTTCCCACCAGTCGAGCGCCAGATTTCCCTGGATCCCAAGCTCTTCGGCCGGGCGCGGACGGCTTGGCCGGCCGCGCTTCCAGCCATTTCCGATACCCCGGTTACCATCGCTCGCATGACGCCGCCTGCGTCTGTACGCATCGAGATCCCGCGTTGGGCGCAGCTCGTGCTGCTGCCACTGCTGCTCTTGCTCGTGTGGGCGGTGGCGGGAGCCGTGCGTCACGTGCTCTTCCTGTTCCTCGTGGCACTGCTCATCGCACTGCTCCTCAATCCGCTCGTCCGCGCGCTCGGCCGGATCCGGATCCCACGCGGACCGGCGGTTGCGCTCGTCTATCTCGCGTTCGCAGCGGTTGTCGCACTCGCGATTCTCGCTCTCGCCACGGTGGTCGTGCAGCAGACGCGCAGCGGCGCCCACCGAGTGGACCACTACTTTACGACCGATTCCGGACACCCACCGCAGACGGGCGCCGAGCACGACCTCGCGCGTTTTCAGCGCTGGCTCGACCGTCATCACCTCAGCAGCGTCCACGTCCAGCACGAGGGCCAAAGGTTCCTCAACCAGGTCGGAACGAAGGACGTTCAGAAGTACACGACCAAGGCGCTGCGCTGGGCGGAGGGAGCGGGCCTGACCGTTGTGACGCTGCTCTTCGACGCCTTTCTCGTGGTCGTCGTCTCGATCTACATGCTGCTCGACATGCAGCGGCTCTCGGACGCCTTCGACCGACGCTTCCCGCCGCAAGGACGCGGCGGGCTGATCGTGCGGATGGAACGGGCGGTCGCGAGCTACGTCAAGGGGCAGTTCCTCGTCTCGCTGATCATCGGCGTCAGCGTCGGAGTCGGCCTGTGGATCCTCGGGATTGTCGGGCTGATGCCGAACGGAGGGAAGTACGCCGCGGCGTTCGGCGCCTGGGCGGCCTTCACCGAGCTGATCCCGTACCTCGGCCCGTGGCTCGGGGCCGCGCCGCCGGTGCTGTACGCGCTGGTCCAGCACCCACTCTCGGCGCTGTGGGTGGCCCTGCTGTTCCTCGGAATCCAGCAGCTCGAGGGTCACGTCGTTGTGCCAAAGGTGATGGGGAGCTCTCTCCGTCTTCACCCGCTGCTCGTGATCTTCGGCCTCCTGGCGGGGGGCGAGATCTACGGCTTCGCCGGGATCCTCGTCGCCTTGCCGCTGCTCGCCGCCGGGCGAGCCGCGTGGGAGTTCTTCTCGGAGCGGATCGCGCTGCAGAAGTGGGCAGGCGACGAGCCGCTCGCGGAGATCGAGCTCAAGCTGCGGGACGAGCCGGCCGCGCCGGAGAGCCCGCCCGCGCCCGCAGCTTGAGCTCTCCTCTCGCAAACCGAATGCGGCTTCGTGGCGTATAACACGTTCTGTGAGGACGAGCTTCCTCGGGATCCTGCTACTCGTCTGTGTGGTGTCCGCAGGCTGCGGAGCGGCGGTACAGCAGGCCGCGCCCGTTGCCTCCCGCGGCGACGTTGGAACGGCGTTCGTGGAGCGGAATGCGACCCAGGCCGCGGGCAGCCCGGTGCTCGCTGCCGGCAAGGCCGGAGTGAGCCTGCGTCCCGTGCCGGGCGGCACGTTCGGCCTGCTGCTCCTGCTCAAGAACCAGACGCACCGCCAGCTCGTGCTCGAGGACGTGCGCGCGGTTGTCCCGCGCGGGTCGTTCGTCCGCCAGCTCGGAACGCATCTCGCTCCGTTCTTCCAGTGCCACCCGTATTGCTCGAGACACGTCGTGATGAGTGGTCCGTTCGGGGCCGAGCGGCCCGCGACGCTGCACATGCACCCCCAGCGCTCGGTCCAGGCACAGCTGAACTTCGCCGTCGTCGGGTGCAGCGCCCTGCATACGGCATTGAGGACACCGATCACGCGGGCCGTCGTCGTCTACCGCGACACGCGGGGAACGGTCTTCCACCAGACGATCGCGCTCGACTCGGCGCAGCTCGCACTGCATTCGCCGGGAACCATCGCCTGTCGCGCGTAATCGGGCTGCGGCTCCGGCTGCGGCGTACTCTTCAACCGTGAGCTCGATCCCGGTCACCCGGCTCCGCCGCTTTCGCCGTACGGCTCCGCTGCGCGGGCTCGTGCGCGAGACTCGGCTCTCGCTCGACCAGTTCGTGATGCCCCTCTTCGTCGCGCCCGAACCGCTCGCGAACGAGGCGCTGCCGGGCATGGCGCGCTTCGACCTCGACGGCTTGCTCCGCGAAGTAGACGACCTCGCGGCCTCGGACGTGCGGGCGCTGCTGCTCTTCGGCGTCCCTGCTGAGAAGGACGAGGAGGCGACCGGCGCCTGGGAGGAGGACGGCATCGTCCAGCAGGCGCTGCGCGCGCTGCGTCCGCGCTTCCCCGAGCTTGTCCTGCTCACGGACGTCTGCCTCTGTGAGTACACCTCGCACGGCCACTGCGGCGTCGTCGTCGACGGCGACGTCGACAACGACCGAAGCCTCGAGCTGCTCGCGCGTACAGCGGTCAGCCACGCCGAAGCAGGGGCGCACGTCGTGGCGCCGAGCGACATGATGGACGGCCGGGTCGGCGCGATTCGCGAGGCGCTCGACGACCACGGTTTCGACGCGACGCCGATCCTCGCCTACTCGGCGAAGTACGCGTCCGCGTTCTACGGCCCCTTCCGCGAGGCGGCCGACAGCGCGCCCGCGTTCGGCGACCGCCGCGGCTACCAGATGGACCCGGCCAACGTCCGCGAGGCGCTGCGCGAGTGCAAGATCGATCTCGCTGAGGGAGCCGACGCGATCATGATCAAGCCGGCGCTGCCGTACCTCGACGTGATCCGCGCGGCGCGAGAGGCGTTCCAGGCGCCCCTCGCGGCCTACAACGTGTCGGGCGAGTACGCGATGGTGAAGTCCGCCGCCCGCGCCGGCTGGCTCGACGAGCGCGCGGCGGCGCTCGAATCGCTGACCGCGATCAAGCGCGCCGGCGCCGACCTGATCGTCAGCTACTGGACGAAGGACCTCGCCGCTTGGCTGTGAAGGCGCGGTCGGAGCTCTACCGGCGCGCGCTCGAGGTGATCCCAGGCGGCGTCGACTCGCCCGTGCGGGCGATGCGCGCGGTCGGGCTCGACGAGCCGCTTTTCATCCGCAGTGGCGAGGGCGCGTACGTCGAGACCGAGGACGGCCGCCGTCTCCTCGACTGGGTCATGTCGTGGGGGCCGCTCCTCTTCGGCCATGCCGACTCCGAGACGGTCGCCGCGGTTCGCGACGCGGCGTTGCGCGGCACGAGCTTCGGCGCCGCGACCGAAGCGGAGGTCGAGCTCGCCACCGAGATCGTCGACGCCTTGCCGTCGGTGGAGAAGGTGCGGCTCGTCTCGTCGGGGACCGAGGCTGCGATGAGCGCGCTGCGGCTCGCGCGCGCATTCACGAAGCGCGACCGGATCCTCAAGACGGCCGGGGGCTACCACGGCCACGCCGACGCCCTGCTCGCCGGCGCGGGCTCCGGGCTCGCGACGCTCGGGATTCCCGCCTCGCCCGGCGTCCCGAACGGCGCCGCCGCGGACACGATCGTCGTCCCGTACAACGACAGGGACGCCGCGGCCGACGCAGTCATGCAGCATGGCGAGGGACTGGCGGCGATCATCGTCGAACCGATCGCGGCGAACATGGGCGTCGTCCCGCCCGACCCGGGCTACCTCGAGACGTTGCGGCGGCTCTGCGACGTCTCGGGCGCGCTGCTGATCTTCGACGAGGTGATCACCGGCTTCCGCGTCGGGCGCGGCGGCGCGCAGGAGCTCTACGGCGTCCTCCCCGACCTGACAGTGCTCGGGAAGATCGTGGGCGGCGGGTTGCCGCTCGCGGCCTTCGGCGGCAGGGCCGAGGCGCGACCGCGGCCGGGCTGTCCGTGCTGGCGCGTCTGCGCGACAGCGCAGTCTACGACGGTCTCGAGCGTCGGGCTGCCTCGCTGGAGGACGCTCTCGCGCCGTTCGGCCACGTGCAGCGGTTCGGCCCGCTGCTCACCCTCTTCATGACGAACGGGCCGGTGCGCAACTTCGAGGACGCCCAGCGATGCGACACCGAGCGGTACGCCGCGCTGTTCCGGCACCTGCTCGAGCAGGGCGTCTACCTCCCGCCGTCCCAGTTCGAGGCGCTCTTCCCCTCCACGGCGCACCGGGACGAGGAGATCGAGCGGACGGTCGCCGCGCTGGAGACCTTTGCTCGCTGACGTGTGGGAGACGATGGCCGTCGACGCGGCCGCCGAGAGCACGCTGTGGGCTGATTGCCTGCTGCCGGAGGACGAGCGCGACCGGAGCCCGGTCTTTTCGCCGCTCGGGGAGGCCCGCTACACGCTCGGGCTCGAGACGATCTACGAGGGCTATCTCGTCCACTACGGACGGCCGCGCCTGTTCGCGCCGCCCGACGGCGACACGGCGCTCCTGCTCGGCGACTACCTCTACGCGCACGGCGTGGCGCGCATCTCGGCGCTGCACGACGTGGCGGCCGTCGCCGACCTGTCGGATCTCATCTCGCTCTGCAGCCAGCTGCGCGCCGAGGAGGCGGACGGCGACGGGCGGCTCTGGGCGGCAACCGCCGCGCTGCTGGGCCGTGGCGAGCTCGACGAGGCGCGGACGGCGCTCCGGCTCCACTCCGACTCGGCGTTGCTCGAGCGCGCCGCGAGGGAGGCCGCCGGCGACGATGCCGTCGACGCGGCGCTCGCCGCCCACGCCGTGCGGCGTCCCGCTTGATCCCCGAGCGTCTCTCCGCTTTCCTCTGCCTATGAGCTCGACGGCGGTGCGCGAGGAGCGGAAGGTCCTGACGGCCGTCTTCGCCGACGTCGTCGGGTCGACCGCGCTCGCGGACCGGCTCGACCCGGAGGACGTGAAGCTCGTCGTTGGAGAGGCGGTGGCGCGGATCGTCGGCGAGGTCGAGTCGCTCGGCGGCCACGTCAAGGATCTCGCGGGCGACGGCGTCCTCGCCTTCTTCGGCGCGCCGACGACGCGGGAGGACGACGCCGAGCGGGCGGTGCGCTGCGCGCTCCGCATCGTCGGCGAGATGGAGGAGTACGCCCGCGAGGTGCGGCGCGGCTGGGGCGCGGAGGGCTTCGGGGTTCGCGTCGGAGCGGCGACGGGCGCGGTGGTCGTGGGGGAGGTCGGCGCGGGCTCGCGGGTCGAGTACGCAGCCTTCGGCGACACGGTGAACGTCGCGGCGCGCCTCCAGTCCGCGGCCGAGCCCGGGTCGGTGCTCGTGGACGACGCCACGCATCGTGCGGTCGGGGGACTCTTCGAGTGGGGGCCACCGCAGGAGCTCGACCTCAAAGGGAAGAGCCAGCCGGTCCCGGCGTGGCCGGCCGTCGGAGTGGCGGCCTCCGGGCGGACGCAACGCGGCCTCCCGGGCGTCGAGACGCGGCTCGTCGGGCGCTCGCGCGAGCTCGGCCTCGGCCGCGAGGCGCTCGAGGCGCTGCGAGCCGGCCGCGGCGGCGTCCTCGTCGTCGCAGGGGACGCTGGGATCGGCAAGACGCGCCTCCTCAACGAGCTCCGCGAGCTTGCCGAGCGAGACGGAAGCTGTTGGCTCGAGGGCCGCTGCGTCTCGTACGGCGAGTCGCTCCCGTACTGGCCCTTTCGCGACCTCCTGCGCGGCGAGTGGATCGGCGCGGGAGCCGAAGAGCCCGAGCTGCGCGTCCGCGTCGGCCTGCGCCGCCGCCTCGAGCAGCTCTTTGGAACGCTGGAAGCGTCGTCGGCAGAGTCGACGACGCCCGGCGGGAGTTCCCGGTCGCCTTCGGCGACCGGCCGGGGCCCTCAAGCCGGCGAGCTCTATCCGTACCTCGGCGGTCTACTCGAGGTCGCGCTCGAGCACGAGGCCGAAGCGCGCACGTCGCAACTTTCTCCGGAGGCGCTGCAGTGGCGGACGTTCGAGGTCGTCGGCCAGCTCTTCGCGCGGCTCGCGGAATCGGCGCCGCTCGTGCTCGCGCTCGAAGATCTCCACTGGGCCGACCCGACCTCGGTGCTGCTGCTCGAGCAGCTCCTCTCGCTCGCCGAGGAGGCGCCGGTGCTGCTCGTGCTCTCGCTGCGGCCGGAGCGCGACCACCCTTCGTGGGGGCTGCGCGAGCACGCGGGCCGCGAGTTCCCGCACCTGCTGCGCGAGATCGACCTCGGCCCGCTCGGGGACGCCGACGGCGAGCTGCTCGCCGCGCTCGTCGCGCCGGCGACACTGCCCGCCGAGCTCGAGCGGCGCGTGCTGGAGGCGGCCGACGGGAACCCGTTCTTCCTCGAGGAGCTCGTCCGCTCGCTCGCGGACGTCGGAGCGCTCGTCCGCACAGACGACGGCTGGCGCTTCGACCATGCCGTCGAGGTCGAGGTGCCGCCGACCGTAGAGAAGGCGATCCTCGCTCGTCTCGACCGGCTCTCGGCACGGGCTCGCGACCTCGTCACCGCGGCGTCCGCGCTGGGGCGCACCTTCGCGCTGCCGCTACTCGAGGGCGTGCTCGGGGAGGTCCCGGCCGATTCCCTTCACGAGCTGCAGCGGCTCGGCCTGCTCCGGCAGAGCCGGCGCTGGCCGCAGCCGGAGTACCGCTTCCGTCACGCGCTGATCCAAGAAACGGCGTACCGCACTCTCCTCGCCGAGCAGCGGACGCGACTCCACCGGCGGGCGGCGGAGTGGCTCGAGGACCGGTACGCGGAGCGCGACGCCGAGGTGCTCGGCCTGCTCGCACATCACTGGCTGCGAGCGGAGGACGAGGAGAAGGCGGCCGACTATCTCCTGCGCGCCGGCGACAAGGCGCGGCTCGAGTACGCGCTCGACGAGGCGATCGAGCACTACCGCGACCTGCTGCCGCTGCTCGAGCGGCGGGGCGAGCGGCAGGAGATCGCGCTCGTCCTCTTCAAGCTCGCTCTCGCGCTCCACACCTCGCTCCGTTTCGCCGAGGCGAACGAGACGTACCAGCGCGCCTTCGAGCACTGGACGCCGCCCGAGCCGCGCGTGGCGGCTGAGCGGCTGCGGGTCGCGACGAGCTTCCTGCCCGACGACCTCGATCCGAAGAGCGCGATCGCGTGGCCGAACATCCAGGCGTGCATGCAGCTCTTCGACCGCCTCGTCGAGGCATGGCCTGAGCGGACGATCGTCCCATCCCTCGCCGAGCGCTGGGAGATCTCGGACGACGGCTTGCGCTACGTCTTCCATCTACGCGAGGGGCTGACCTGGTCGGACGGGACACCGCTCACCGCCCACGACGTCGAGTTCGGAATCAAGCGCGTCCTGAACCCCGAGAGCCCCGGCTCGTCGGTGGCCGTCTACTTCGCGCTCGAGAACGGCGAGGACACGTACCTCGGCCGCAACACCGACTGGGATGCCGTCGGCGTCCGCGCTCTCGACGATCGCACCGTGGAGTTCCGCCTCAGTGCGCCGGCGCCGTACTTCATGAGCGTCATGAACCGGCCCGACAGCGGGCCGCAGCCGCGGCATGCGTTGGACGGGGTCTCGGAGGCTCGTGTCGTAAGCGGGGCGTTCGAGGTGGCAGAGCGGAGGGACGGGCGGATCGCGCTACGCCGCCGTGCCAAGCGGCCCGGCAACGTCGCCGAGGTCGAGCTTCTCCGCACCGACGTCGCCGATGCGCTGCCTGCCTACGAACGTGGCGAGCTCGACATGGTGCTCGTCCGCTACACGCCGAGGCTCGCGGACCTGATGCCGGAATCTCTCCACCCTGACGTCCGACTTGGCGGCGCGGCGTGGTCCGGCTATATCCGCTTCGACCACACCGATCCCGTCACGGGCAATCTCGACCTCCGCCGCGCGCTCGCGCATGCCACCGACCGGGAGGCGCTCGCCGCGGTTTGCCCCGCGAACGTCGTAGTGGCGGACGGCGGCGTCGTCCCGCCCGTTCTCCAGGGCCACACACCCGACATCGCGCTCCGCTACGACCCGGATCTCGCGCGCCAGTGCCTCGAGCGGTCGGGCTATGAGGGCGAGCTCGAGCTCGCCGGCCTCGCGGCCTGGGACGCGATCATCGAGACGATCGCCCACTCGTGGGAGGAGGCCCTAGGACGAACCGTTGCGATCCGGCCGCTGGAGGGTTCCGTGGAGCTCCGCCATCGCGCTGCCGGGTCGCCGAGCGCCCCAGAGGGGCGCATCAGGATCACGGGCTGGCTGCCGGGTTATCCCGACCCGGAGTACTACCTCCGCCTGCTCTTCCAGTCGACGAGCCGGACGAACGAGGGTGGTTTTGCCGATCCGGTCTTCGACGAGCTGATCGAGGCTGCACGGCAGGAGAGGAGCGACCGCGGCCGCCTCGAGCGCTTCCACGAGGCCGACCGCTACGCAGTGGCCGAGCGCGTCGCCGTGATCCCGCTCGGTTCGGGAAGAGCTCCGCGGACTTCGCGGACCTCGTCGTCGAGCGATCGGACTGAGGTAGATTCCCGCCGTGCTCGCCGCGCTCTTCCACTCGCTCTTGGCCGTCGAGACGGCCGCCGAGGAGGGGCGGAAGGTCGTCCTCACCATGCTCGCCGTCGGCGGCATCTTCGTCCTCGTGATCGCGCTCGGCGAGCTCTCGCACTGGCTGCGGCACCGTCGTTAAGCGGGCACGGGCGCTCCGAAGAATTCCGAAATGGGGACGGTCCCCGCGACGGTGCCGAGGAACCGGCTTGTCCTCTCCGGGTCGTCGCGAAGTGACATGAAGAGCGCCTGCTGCTCGGGCGACGGCGGCGCGAGGGCGGCGAACTCGTACGTGAGCTCGTAGAGCGGTCGCGTCTCGTCGTTGCGGGTGCGTTCGTATCCGGCCAGCGCGTCCTCGAGCGGCCGCGTGCCGGTGAAGCCCGCATCGAGCGCGTCGGCCAGCAGCTCCGCGTCGCGGAAGGCGTCGGTGATTCCCTGCGCCGTGATCGGGTCCTTGTGGTAGCCGGCGTCGCCGACGAGTGCCCAGCCTGGGCCGTACGGCTTGCGGTTGTAGAACGGGAGGTCTGCGATCCCGTAGAAGCGCTCGGCGCGTTCGCCAGCCGCGAGCCGTTCCGCAAGTGGGGGAGCGAGTGCGAGCGCGTTGTGGAAGCTCTGTTCGACGTTGGCCCGCACGGCGTGGAACTCTTTCCTCGGCCAGAAGACGATGACGATCCGCAGCCCGTCGTTCGTCGCCGCCCCACCCATCACCATCCGGCCCTCGCGTGGATAGAGCTCCACGTCGCCGCCCGCGATGCCGCCCCAGTAGGTGTAGTAAGCGCACGCGAGGCCGGGCCGCTCGTCGTAAGCGGGCGCGGCCACGGTCCGCGCAACGAACGAGTTGCGTCCATCTGCGCCGATGACGAAGCGTGCGCGCTCCACGCTGTCGCCGCTTCGGATGCCGACCACTGCACCGTCCTCGAATACGAGCTCGTCGACGGACAAGCCGGTGCGCACGTCGGCGCCCGCCTCGGCTGCCGCGTCTATGAGGAGCGTGTCGAGCACGGTGCGCCGCGGTGCATACGCGTCTGCGACCCCGTCGCTCGGAGGTGGCGCACCCGCGAGCGCGAACGGGCCGACGTCGAACACCAGGTCGCGCGCAGGCGGACAGCCAGTGGCCACGAGCCGGTCGAGCAGGCCCCAGCGGCGCAGGCGCGCCACTCCTGGCTGGTGGATGTAGTGGGTCGAGAGCGTGTCGCTGGGGAAGGTCGCGCGGTCTACGAGCAGCACGCGGTGGCCCTTGCGGGCGAGGAGCATCGC
Organism: Actinomycetota bacterium; assembly: GCA_005883365.1. GTDB lineage: Bacteria > Actinomycetota > Thermoleophilia > Gaiellales > Gaiellaceae > Palsa-739. Next base: position 896 of record VAXA01000026.1, on the reverse strand, counting down.
GGTGGGCGAGCCGGCGGCGCGTGCTCCGACGACGATGGCGTCGTACATCTTCGACCTCCTCGTCTAAACTACGGAACGTAGTTACCGTAAGCTACGGGACATAGTTTTGTCAAATCGCGACGACCTCACCCTGTTCTCGTACGAGATGCTCGCTCTCGTCGGAAGCGGCGGCGCGGGCGCCCACGACCTCCGGCTGATGGCGCGCAAGGGCCGCATGCTCGACTGGGCCGGCGAGAGCCAGTTCTACGCGGAGCCCAAGCGGCTCGCGAGGCTCGGCTACCTCAAGGCCCGCAAGGAGCCCGGCAAGACGCGCGAGCGCACCGTATACACGCTGACGGAGAAGGGCCTCGAGGCCCTGCGCGAGTGGGGGCGCACGCCTCTGCGCTTCACCCCCTTGAAGAGCGAGGCGCTGCTCCGCCTGCTCGCCGCCGACATCGTCGGCGAGGGCGCGACCCGCGAGAGCATGGGGACCTTGCGCGGGGATCTCGACGACCTGCGCAAGCGCGTCGAGGAGATGGCCGCATCGGCGGAGCTGCTTCCACACCGGCGCAAGTACCTCTTGCTCGTCGTCTCGTTCCTCGAGCGTGTCATCGACGCGTACGAGCAGCTGATCGACGACGTCGAGCGAGAGCTGGCGCCGTAGACTCGGGCCGTGGCCGAGCTGCCGCGCGGCACCGTCACCTTCCTCTTCACGGACATGGCGCGCTCGACGCGGCGCGCGAGGCGCAACAAGAGCTCGAGCTGCCCGTGCGGATGGGCCTTCACACGGGCACGCCGCTGCTGACGGAGGAGGGCTACGTCGGAGCGGACGTCCATCGCGCTGCGCGCATTGCGGCCGCGGGACACGGGCGGCAGGTGCTCGTCTCGACGGCGACGGCGGCGCTCGTCGACTCCTC
>VAXA01000162.1:6298-9332 GCA_005883365.1 Actinomycetota bacterium | reverse complement strand
CGGCGACGGCCCCGCCCGGCTCATGCCCCCAACGGGATTCGAACCCGTGCTACGGCCTTGAAAGGGCCGCGACCTGGACCGCTAGTCGATGGGGGCCCAGCGAGGACCCAGGCTACCGGGAGGGCGGGTTATAGGAATCGACGCAACCCGGACGTTCCAACGGGTTCCGTTCTTTGACCGGGGGCGTCCGGCCCTGAATACGGGGGTGAGGGGCTTTTGGGGATAGCGATCGACCAAACCCGGACACATTTCCGAGGGATGACCGAGTAATGGCCCGGCCGTGTCCGGCTTCAGCCGATGATTTTCCCGCTCGCAGGTCGATCTGGTGCACTCTTCGGGAGATCCCAGAAGGGCTCAAGGGGAGGATCTAGGCAGCCGGCGCTTCGCGGATCACAATCGTCACATGCGCAGGTTAGGGCCGTGACGATTGCACCTTCGTCGGAAGCAGTCGTCGGCCGGGGTGCCGAGCTGGACGCGATCAAGCAATTCTTCGACGCCAGTCTGGAGCGGCCCCGTGCTCTCCTCCTGGAGGGCGAGGTCGGCATTGGAAAGACGACGCTGCTCGCAGCCGCGCATCAGGAGGCACGGCGTCGCGGCTGGCAGGTCCTCGGCTGCGCGCCAGCCGCGGCCGAGGCGCAGCTCGGGTTCGCGGCGCTTACTGACGCATTCGGGGAGGTTCTGGACAGTGAGCTAACGACGCTCCCCGAACCGCAGCGAGCGGCGTTGCTCGGAGCGGTTAGCCGTGTTGGTACGGATGTCGACCGGCTCGCCGTCTCAGTGGCCGTCCTCAACCTGCTCCGCGGGCTCGCGCGGAGCAGCCCGGTGGCGCTCGTCGTCGATGACCTGCAATGGCTGGACCAGCCGTCGGCTCGTGCATTCTCGTTCGCGCTTCGACGGCTTACGAGCGAGCCCGTCGCTGTGATCGCGTCCCGCCGGGAGGGAGAATCGCTGCCGTCGGCGTTCGAGGAAGCGGTGCGCACTATCGGACTCTCGCGTCTCCCCGTCCGGGCACTCTCACCTGGCGCGATCGCGCGAATCGTCCGCGTGCAGCTCTCCGTGTCGTTCAGCCGACCTGTGCTGCTTCGGATCTATGGCGCGGCCGGCGGAAATCCGTTCTTCGCGCTCGAACTTGCGCGGGCCGCCGCCGAAGCCGCCGAACGGGGCGAAGCCGTGGCCATTCCCGAGTCGCTGCGAGAGCTCGTCCGAATTCGGCTGGCCGTGCTTCCCCACGAGACGCGCACGGCGTTGCTCATCGTTGCCGCGCTCGGGCAGCCGCGGAGTTCGGTCATGGCCGCAGCCATCGAGGACTGGGAGAAGGCGGTCGCGCCCGCGGTCGACGCGAGCGTCCTCGAGCTCGTAGGCGGTCGTGTCCGCTTCACGCATCCGCTTCTCGGCTCGGTCGTCTATGCGGACGCTCCCGAACATCGCCGCCGAAGCGTCCATCGCGCGCTCGCCGATGTGGCGGACGAGGCGGAGCAGCAAGGCTGGCATCTCGCGCTAGCGACGGAGCGACCGAACGAGCTCGTTGCGGCGCAGGTTGCAAACGCCGCTGTTGCCGCGGCCGCACGGGGTGCGCCCGAGACGGCGGCGGAGCTCGCGGAGCAGGCGCGGCGTCTGACGCCGCTTTCCCGGCTCGACCTTCGCGAGACGCGCGCGCTCGACGCGGCTGCGTATGCATGGTCGGCCGGAGACGCAAAGCGCAGCGAGACGATGCTGCTCGAGCTGATCGCGTCGCTGCCGCCGTCGCCGGTGCGCGCAGCGGCGCGGCAGCTGCTCGTCAAGATCGTGGACGACGTCGAGGAGACGCTCGCGCTGCTCGACCTCGCGCTCGAGGACGCCGAAGGTGCGCCAGCTGCGGAGGCGTCCGTCCTGAACCTGCGGGCCCGGCAGCGGCAGTGGGCTGGCGACTTCGCCGGGGCGATCGCCGACGCGCAGGCGGCAGCGAAGCACGCGGCCGCGGCGGGTTCCACGGCGGAGCTCGCCGTCGCGCTCGGCCGCGAGGCGCATGCGCGGGTGTTCGCCGGCGAGCCTGTCCCGCATGAGCTTCTCGAGCGAGCGGTGGTACTGGAGCGGAGTCTCGACGAGCGCATCCCGGTCGGCGAGAGTCCAACCCGCGTTCGCGGTGTGTGCGCGCTCTGGGACGACGACCTCGAGGCGTCATTTGGTTTGCTCGCCTCGATCGACCGGCAGGCGCAGGCGCGTTCCGAGAGCTGGCGCGCGATCGTGCTCCACACGCTCGCCGAGGTCGAGCTCCGCCGGGGGCGCACCGCCGCCGCACTCAACGCCGTGGAAGAGGCGACCGAGATAGCGGACTACTGGGGAGTCGTCCACGCCGAGGCCGCCGTGCTCTCCACCGCCGCCCTCGTCAAAGCAACGGTCGGTGACGTCGACGAGGCGCGACGCGCGGCCGAGCGCGCGCTCGAACTCATGCGGCCGGTCGGCTACGACGTGATCGTCGGGTCTGCTGAGCGTGCGCTCGGATTCCTCGAGCTCTCGCTCGGTGACGCTGCTGCCGCGCACGCCATCCTCGAGCCGCTAATCGCCCGGTCGGGACTCGGTCATCCCACGGCGGAAGCGGCGGCGCCCGACGAGATCGAGGCGCTGCTCGGACTGGGCCGGATCGCCCACGCCCAAGCGCTGCTAGCGACGTTCGCCGCGCAAGCCGAGCGGACGCGCCGTCCCCGAGCCTCCGCGGCAGTCGCTCGCTCTGCTGCACTCGTGACGGCGGCTCGTGACGACCTCGACGCGGCGCTCGAGCACGCGGACCACGCGGTGGTGCTGGCGGCGGCTTCGGAGCCGTTCGAGCGGGGACGAGCGCTACTGGTCCTCGGCCTCGTCCGCCGACGCGCGAAGCGGCGCCGAGCCGCACGGGAGGCGCTCGAGGGCGCGCTCTCAGTCTTCGACACCCTGCCAGCGCCTCTGTGGGCGCAGCGGGCACGCTCGGAGCTCGAGCGCATCGGCGGCCGCCGAGGCTCCCCCGGCGAGCTGACCCCGAGCGAGCGGCGCGTCGCAGACCTCGTCCTCGCCGGGAAAA
>VAXA01000162.1:0-6269 GCA_005883365.1 Actinomycetota bacterium | reverse complement strand
TCGCGAGATCGCGACCGAGCTGTTCATAACCGTGCACACCGTCGAGAAGACGCTCACGCGGACATACGGGAAGCTCGGCGTTCGATCGCGAACGGAGCTCGCGCGCCTGCTGGCAGACCGGGAGGCGACGCCCGCGGGAGAGTAGTCAGCGATCGGGGCGCGAGCGTCGCAAAGTGTCCGGATTTCCGGCTTTCGAGCCGGACGCCGCGGAGCGACGCTGGCCCGGTGCCGGATTACTGCCTCGAGCTCTACTTGGCCGCTGGTTCGCCGGCGGCGCTGGAAGAGGCCGCCGAGAGTGCACGCGCTGCCGCCGAGTCGTTCGGAGCCCGCGGGCGTTCCGTCCGCTATCTCCGCTCGACCTACCTTCCCGAGGACGAGACCTGCCTGCACTTCTTCGCCGCGGCCTCGGGTGAGGACGTGGCGGAGGCGGCACGGCAGGCGGGGTTTACCGGCGAACGGATCACCCCCTCGATCGACGCTGAACACCACTCGAGGGGCGCTCACAACACTGGCCGCGTCCCGACAGAAAGGAGAGTTCCATGAAGACGCTGCTTGCATCTACGGCCGTCGCCGCGATGCTCGTGTTCGCAGCGGTCGCATCGGCCGGTTATTTCAACGGCCCCGTGCCGGCGAACCACCATATCCACGACTGCACGGCGGCACCGTGCGTCTATCCCCACCTCGCCGTGGGATTCTTCCCAACCATCCTCAGCGAGTCGCGCGCCGACTACCTGAACCACCCAGCTGAGTGCAACGACGCGACCGACAAGTCGCTGCTGCCCCCGCTCGACGAGAAGCCCGAGCTGAATCAGCCACTGCGCGCCGGCGTCTGCTACACGCCGACGACACTCATTCATCTGCGCTCGATCGACATCAACGATCCCGCGCCCGCCGGATGGTCCGGACCGATCGCGCCCGTAACCCTCGGCAACGGCGTCACCTATGTCACCTATTGGCTCTTGACGCCACGGTGACGGCGCGGTCGCACCAGGGTCGCACGCGATTGTGAAACGCGGCGAAGAGCGGCGACCGGCGAGATGCCCGAACCCCGCACCACTACACGGAACGACGGCTGAATCGACCCCCTCCGCACGTTCATGGTAAGGAGGGGGTCGACGGTTCGAGTCCGTCAAAGGACTCGGAATCGGGCGGAACACTGCCCCAGGCGAGTGTCATGGATCTGCTCAGCCGGGTACCGTCCGGGTATGCAAACCGTCTGGAAGGGCCGCCTGGCTCAGGCTGCGATGAAGTACGGCGAGGTAGCTCCTGCGGCGACGACCTGCTGCAACGCCTGCCGCAGCTGCGTGCAGACGAACCTGCTAACCGCGGGGCTTGCCGGGATGGCGACGGCGGGCGCATTCATCGCACGCCGCCTACGGCGTTTCTTCAGGTGGTCGCGGTTCGGCGTGGCCGGGAGCGCTCCGAACTAGCAGCGACGCATGCCTGCGCGTAGGTCGCTTGCTTCGCGCAGCAGCGGGTGAGTGTGGCGACGAAGGCGCCCTCGGCGGGTGAGAGTGGGCGGCTGGCGAGCCGGGCGGTCTGGAAGTCGCGTGTCAGCCGTGGGCGGCCGCGGAGGCGGAAGACGTCCAGTTCGCCGCGCTCGATCTCCTCGGCGACTGCGTAGGAGGATAGGAGGGCGACGCCGAGGCCCTCCCGCGCGGCCCTCTTCACGGCTTCCGTCGAGCCGAGTTCCCAAACTCGGCGCGGCTGGACGCCGATCTCGCGTAGCTCTCGCTCGACGTAGGCGCGCGAGCTGGAGTCGCGCTCGCGGCAGAGGAGCGTCAGCTCCGTGAGCGCTTCCGGTGCGAGCGTCCCTTTTGCGATCTCGACGAGCCCCGCTTTCGCGACGCCGACGATTTCGTCGGCGAGGAACGGCTCGAGCGCGATCCGTTCGTCGGCCTTGTCGACGCCGACGATCGCGAGCTCGACGCGGCCCGAGAGCAGGCGGCGGAGGATCTCGCCGCTCGCGGCAATCTCGATCTCGACGTCGACGTCGGGATAGTCGCGGCGGAAGCAGCCGAGCGTATCCGGTAGCAGGTAGGAGCCGGGGGCCGTCGAAGCGCCGAGGTGGATCGTGCCGGTCTGGAGGCCGGCGAGCGCCCCGAGTTCCTGCTCGCCTGCCGCGAGCGCGGCGAGTGCTTGCGCGGCGTGGGCCGCGAGTACGCGACCTCCCTCGGTCAGCCTGCTGCCGCGCCCATTGCGCTCGACGAGTCGTTGTCCGGCCGCCGTCTCGAGTGTGCGCAAATGCTGGCTCGCAGAGGGCTGGCCGATTCCGACTGCCTGGGCAGCCGCGGACAGGCTGCCATGCCGGTCGATCTCGATCAGCAGGCGCATCCGCGTGGTGTCCCAGAGCTCCGAGAGCAACGTCATCGGCTATCGGCCTAGACGATATGTGTTATGGCGGATTTCGTCTAGCGCGATGCGTAGTAGAGCCGTACGTTCTCGGCATGAGCGACATCCGCGAATCCATCATCAGTGTCAAGAGCGCCCTAGCGTCGAAGCCCGACGCCGGGCCGGCGCCGGACCGTCCAGCCGTGGCGGTGATCGAGGACGGTCTCCGCTGCCGCACCGAAGGAACGGACGGCTGGACTGTCATTACCGATATGCCCGCGGCGGTTGGCGGCGAAGGTTCTGCTCCCACGCCGGGCTGGCTGATCCGCGCGGCCCTTGCGTCCTGTGCCGCTACGACGATCGCGATGCGGGCTGCTGAGCTCGAGCTCCCATTGACTCGGCTTGAGGTCACAGCCGAAAGCGAGACGGACATGCGAGGCATACTCGGAGTCGGAGACGCTGTCGAACCGGGGCCGGTGAGCGCGCTGCTCCGAGTCCGGCTCGCGGCAGAGGCGGGAGACGAGCAGCGGCTCGAGGAGCTCGTTGAGTGGGCTGACAGCCATTCGCCGGTGGGCGATTGCGTGCGGCGAGCCGTCCCGGTTGAGCTGGAGATCACGGCCGAATGATCCTCCGCCAATTCCTCGTGCCCGAGACCGCCTGTGCGAGCTATCTGTTCGGTTGCCCGGCGAGCCAGGCAGCGATCGTCGCCGCCAACCGAGCCGGCAGCGTGGCGACGCCGGCGTGAGCGAGCCGGTCAGGCTGGGGCTGCGGGCCAACGCGCACCAGTTCGCGCTGCTGGTCGGGCTGAACGCGCTCGTCGGTGGCATGGTCGGCCTCGAGCGGAGCGTGCTGCCGCTGGTCGGCAAACAGGACTTCGGGTTGCGCTCGAGCTCGGCGATCCTCGCGTTCGTCGTCGCGTTCGGCGCCGCCAAGGCGCTCTCCAACCTCGCCGCCGGCGACCTCGCCGAGCGGATCGGCCGCAAACGGTTGCTCGTGATCGGCTGGCTGGTCGCGCTGCCCGTGCCGCTTCTGATTGGGCTCGCTCCCACCTGGTGGTACATCGTTGCCGCGAACCTGCTTCTCGGGGTCAGCCAGGGATTCACCTGGTCGATGACGGTCGTGATGAAGATCGACCTCGCCGGGTCGCGCCGCCGCGGGCTAGCCCTCGGCTTGAACGAAGCGGCCGGATTGCTCGCAACCGTCGGGCTACTTGTCAGCTTCTTCGCTGTCCGCGACACCGGAGCGCACGTCGCGCATGAACAGCTGGCACACGGAGACTCAACGGGGAGGCGCAAGGGCCTCCGCGAGACTTTCGCGCAGGCGAGTTGGCGTGACCCGGTGCTCCGCGCCTGCAGCCAGGCCGGACTGGTCAACAACTTGAACGACGCGCTCGCCTGGGGACTGGCGCCGCTCTACCTCGCAGCCCACGGCGCGTCGGTGCAGGAGATCGCGATCGTTGCCGCTGCCTACCCACTCGTCTGGGGCGCGGGACAGCTCGCCACCGGTTGGCTCTCCGACCACACGGGCCGGAAACCGCTGATCACAGCGGGGATGCTCATCCAGGCCGGGGCGCTCGGCCTGCTCGTCGCGGGCGGCGGCGCGTTCGCCGCCTCGCTTGTCGCGGCGCTGCTGCTCGGCCTCGGCACGGCACTCGTCTATCCGACCCTGATCGCCGCCGTTTCCGATGCCACACAACCCCGCGAGCGGGCCCGCACCGTCGGCGTCTACCGCTTCTGGCGCGACTTCGGCTTCGTGGCCGGCGCCCTGATCGCCGGGTTCGCCGCCGACGCCACGTCGCCGAAAGCGGCGATCGCGACCGTCGCGGCGCTCACGGCCGCTAGCGGCTTCATCGTCGCCGCGACCAGATGGCACTCACTACCGGTAGTCCTTGTTGCCTTCCTCGTCGCAACGGCGGCCCAGCAGCAGGGTAAGGAGGTTGTCGTCTGGGCGACGAAGGACGCCGTGCGACTCGGCCTTACCGGAGGACTACAAGGTGTCGTCTGCAAGGGCTGCCCACCGCTCGAGCAGCTCTGGGAACAGTTCACCGACGCCGGCGGAGAACTATGGCTGTGCCCGATCTGCCTCACCGCACGCGACCTCGGCGACGCCGAAACGGTCACGAACACGAAGGTCGCCGGCGCGACCCCGATGTGGGAGTGGGCGGGCAGCGATGCGACCATCTTCAGCTACTGAGGTTGTTGTGAGATGGCTCTCGGTGTGAGACCGGCCGTGTCGATTCTGGAGGTGGCGTGATGGCTGTCGAGGTCGGAGTCGACGTAGCCGTGCTTAAGAGCGAGATTCAGAAGACGTACACCTCGGTATCCGAGGAGCCCGGACGCGACTTCATCTTTCCCACTGGCCGGGCCTGGGCGGAGGATCTTGGCTATCCGGAGGAGCTCGCGACTGTGCCGGAGTTGGCGGTGGAGTCGTTCGCTGGTATTGCTAATCCGTGGAAGCTTGGTCGGCTCGCGGCTGGCGAGCGCGTCCTCGATCTTGGCTCTGGCGCCGGTACAGACTCGCTGATCGCGGCTCAGATGGTGGGGCCGGAGGGGCATGTGACCGGGATCGATATGACTCCGGCGATGGTGGCGAAGGCCCGAGCGGCCGCCGCAGAGATAGGCGCGGCGAACGTTGAGTTCATTGAGGCAGAGGCCGAGCGGCTGCCGTTCGCAGACGAGAGCTTCGACGTGGTCATCTCGAACGGGGTGATCGATCTGATCCCAGACAAGGACGCGGTCTTTTCGGAGCTCAACCGCGTGCTCGAACCAGGCGGACGACTGCAGATCGCCGACATAACGATCCAGCAACCAGTAAGCGATGAAAGCCGCCGCAACATCGACCTCTGGACCGGCTGAATAGCCGGAGCGCTGCTGGAAGCAGCGTACGCCAGAATGCTCGAACGTCACGGCTTCGAGCGGATCGAGACCGGCCAACTCGTCGATACCTACGCACGCTCCAAGTTCGAGGACACCCGGCGCAAGGCACAGAAGTTCGGCGCTCGTGGCACGATCACGAAGGCCTACAAGGCGCGCTCATTGGCTGATCCAGCTCGGAGACAGCCCGCCGGGAATGCGAGGCAGCGCCCGTAGGCGCCGCCTCGTAAACGGGTTCTATTGTGTGGCTCAGCCCTGGGTGACAAGCACGTCGATCGGGAAGAACTGCGGCGCTCCTCCCTCGGGCGGCGGTCCACCCATCACCTCAGCCATGGCCGGGCCAAGCCTCTCCTCCATGAAGCGCTCAAAGTCCTCACGGGACTCCCACACGTCGTAGACGTAGAAACCCTGCTCCCCCTGGCCCGCACTGTGCAGGATCAAACCTTGTGGAGCCTCGTCGGCCCGCATCGGCGAGTGCCCGAACATCCTCTCGGTGATGCTGTCGTATACCTGCCTCGTGAACTCAGGAGCTGCTGCCAGGACTCCGACCGCCATGTCGCCTCCCTCGCTTGTATGTGGGAGCCCGATTCTACGAGTCCCGCTTAGCGAGCGCTTCCGCATCCCCGATGAACTGCGCGCGACCATCTGTCGCCTCAATCAGCGTCTGCCAATGCCGGGGGTGCGGCGTCCGGTCGCCCCGCCGAATCAACGACACGTAGCGGAGCGAGAGCCCCGTCACCTTCTGCAGTCGGCTGAGCGAGACGTCCTGGATAAGCGGGAGGATGTCGCGCTCGAAGCCGGAGAGGTCGACGAGCTTGCCGTGCTGCTCGTCCCAATCTCGCGCCTGGCGCTTGCGCGTGATGTTCGCCTCAGCCCGGCGGCCCGCCGCGGTCGCTCCGTGCGTGGGATCGTCGCCGTTCGCCTTCGTTCGCTCGATCGCGGCGAGCCCGGAGCCGTGGAATGCTGGGAGTGCAGACTTGTAGCCGATCGAGGCAAACAGCTCGCGGGCGGCGGCGAGCGGTTCCTCGAACGCCTCCCCGGGGGTCCGTTAAACAGTAGTACCCG
>VAXA01000164.1 GCA_005883365.1 Actinomycetota bacterium | reverse complement strand
GCGGCAGTGGAGCGCGGGCGCGACACCGCGCCGGTTGAGCAGCAGGATCGCCTTGCCTCCTCCTTCCGCGAGCCGCCCCAGCTCGGCGAGAAGCGGCGTGGAGAGCGGATAGCTGGTCTCGTGCCGCAGGTCGACGACGCGAACCGTCGGCAGCGGCGCGGCGATCCGGCCGCCGAGCTCGAGCCGCTCGAGCGCGTGCCACGACTCCGGCCGCGGCGTCGCCGAGCCGAAGATCGCGACCGCACCCTCGAGGGCGGCCCGCTTGGCGGCGACGGTGCGGGCGTCGTAGCGCGGATCGGACTCCTGCTTGTACGAGGCGTCGTGCTCCTCGTCGACGCAGATGACCCCGAGCGACGGAAGAGGCGCGAACACGGCCGAGCGCGCGCCGACCACGACCGACGCCTCGCCGGCGACGATCCGCTCCCGCTCGTCCCGCCGCTCCGCATCCGAGAGGCCCGAATGGAGAAGCGCCACCCGGTCCTCGAAGCGCGCGCGGAAACGGCCGAGCGTCTGCGGCGTCAGCGCAATCTCCGGCACGAGGACGATCGCGCCGCGACCGCCGGCGAGGGCGGCTTCGCAGGCGCGGATGTAGACCTCGGTCTTGCCGCTACCCGTGGCGCCGGCGAGGAGGACGTTGCCGCCGCCGCTCGCGAGCAGGACTTCGATCCGAGCCAGCGCGTGTTCCTGCGTCTCGGAGAGACGAGCCGGCGCGGGCTCGGCGGCCAGGGCCGCCGACGCGGTCACCTCGCGCCGCTCGCCGCGCCGCGTGCGCTGCTGCGGCGCGATCAGCGCTAGCGCGCGTGCCGGCGTCGAGCCGTAGTAGTCCGCGAGCCAGAGGGCGAGATCGACGAGCGCCGGCGGGAGGGTCTCGAGCACACGCTCGGCAGCGACCGGCTCGACATCGGGGGGCGCCTCGGCGTCGGCGTCGACAACGACACCGCGACGCCGGGCGTTGCCGAAGCGGATCGCGAGGACGGCTCCCTTCCCCACCTCGTCCTCGATCTCGTACGTGAACGGGCGCGCGAGCGAGCGGGCGTTGACGATCGGGTAGACGGAGGCGAGGCGAGACACGGGCAGCGAGCGTAGCCGCGCCGCTGGTCGACGCTCACTTGCCCTGCAGAGAACGCGAACAGGCCCGGCGCCGTGCCGGGCCTCATTCGCTGTGACAGCGCTCTAGATGTGGCGGGGCGATGCCTTGCGCACGTGCGCCTCGACCTCGTCCTCGTCCTTGTCCTCGACGGGCTCGTCGGTGGTGGCCTTCTTGACGTGGGCCTCGACGTCGAGGAGCTCCTCGTTCAAGAGGAGATCGTTCCTCAGCAGATCGTCCGACATTGCTCCTCCTCCGAATCCGTGGCGCCCGATGCGGCGCTGTTATCCCTCCAGACGCGGCTAAGCGGTGAAACCTTCCATGCCCCGCAAGCGACCGAGCTCAGACGCCGGCGGCGGTGACGACGAAGTCGGTCGCGAAGCCGAGCAGGATCCCTGCCAAGAGAACCCAGTTGACGAGCACCGGGTGGCCGTACTTGCGGTTGACCGCGAACAGCTCCCGCACGACGTAGAGGATCGAGCCGCCGGCGACGGTGAAGAAGACGACCGAGACCGCGTCGCTCGCCCACGCCTGCCCGACGACCGTGCCGAGGAACGTCGGCACGCCCCCGATCACGCCGAGCAGGCCCAGCAGGCGCCAGCTCGGGACGATCCCGGCGCCGCTCAGCGGGCCGCAGATGCCGAAACCCTCCGTCGCGTTGTGCAGACCGAAGCCGATGATCAGCGTCACCGCGAGCCCGATCTCGCTCGCGGCAGCCGCCTGCCCGATCGCGAGGCCCTCGCCGAAGTTGTGCACGCCGATCCCGATCGCGATCAGGAAGGCGAGCCGCACCGCCGGGTTCGTCAGGTCGAGCCGTTGCCGCTCGACGAACTCGTCGACCGCCGCGGCGCCAGGCCCAACGAGCGTCGTGGTGCGCCGGTCGGCGCGCCGCTTCATCCAGGCGTCGTAGTAGACGAGGCTCATCATCCCGCCCGTGAAGCCGACGGCGCCGAGCGTGCTCAGCTCGGCGAACCGTCCCCAGCGGTGCGCGTGCAGCGACGCGTCGATCGGGTCGACGGCGTTCGAGAGGACGTCCCAGAGCAGGAAGACGAGGATGCCGGTCGCGAGGGCCGACAACCCGGAGCGTGCGTTGGCTCCGAGACTCTGCATGCGAGCGGCGGGCAGGCCGAGAAAGATCGTCGCGCCCGCGATCGCACCGAGCAGAAGAATGTGTGCCGTCGACATGACCAGTCCGTGCCTGCCCCTGTAAGGGTGCCCTTACACGCAGGCCCGCGGGCAATATAGCTCCGTGCCGGCAGCGGGCCACTCAGTCGACGAGTACCTCGAGACGATCTACTTCCTCGCCTTCCCGATCGGCGAGTACACGCCGCACGGCGCCGGCGCCCCTCCCCTCGCCTCGCGCGTCGCCGAGATGCTCCACGTCTCGCGCGCCTCCGCAGGCGAGATGCTGAAGCGGCTCGAGGCCGACGGCCTGATCGAGCGCGGCAAGAAGAAGGAAGCTCTCCTCACCGAGAGCGGCCGCGAACGGGCCGAGCGCGTCGTCCGCAAGCACCGGATCATCGAACGGCTTCTCACCGACTTCATGGGCTACACGGGGTACGAATCGCATGAGCGCGCCGACGCGCTCGGCGACACCTTCACCGACGAGATGGTCGAGCGGATCGACGACAAGCTCGGCCATCCGCAGCGCTGCCCGCACGGCTGGCCGGTCGACCCGGAGCTCGAGCAGGCGGAGAACGCGGAGCTGGCGCCGCTCGCATCGTTACCGGCCGGGACGCGGGCGACGATCGTTCGCCTGGCCGAGCACGACGGCGATCTACTGCACTGGTTCTACGACCAGGGGCTCGTGCCGGGCACGAGCATCCTCGTACGCACCGCCGAGCCGGCGGCGGATCAGTTCACGGTCGCGATCGAGAAGGTC
>VAXA01000018.1 GCA_005883365.1 Actinomycetota bacterium | reverse complement strand
CCTCGTCGGAGTCGGCGCCGCGGAGCTTGTGGTTCACGTGCAGGGCGGAGACGCGATAGCCGAGCGAGCCGAGCAGGTGCCAGAGGCAGGTCGAGTCCGCGCCGCCCGAAACGAGGCAAGTGACCTCGCCGCCGGGCGGGATCAGCTCGTGCTCGCGGACGAAGCGCTCGACGCGCTCGCGCAGCTCTTCCATCCGCCGATTGTGCCGCCTTTTCTCGTGCCGCGACCGACATGTGCGGGCGCGGCACTTGCGCGAGCGGAAAGCACAGCGCTTGCGCACGCGAGCGAAGCGAGCCTGCGCCAGCGAAGCGGGCGAGCGCTAAAAAACAAGCGAGCGATACGTCAGCTCGCGGGTCATCCCGATCGAGTCGTAGAGGCCGAGCGCCGGCTTGTTCTCCGGCCGCACGAACAGGCAGACGGCCGGGACCTGCTCGAGCAGCAGCCTGCAGAGATCGGCGAGCGCCCGGCGCGCGTAGCCGCGCCGCCGTGCCCGCGGATCGACCCAGACCTGCTGGAGCTGCACCGCCGACGGCGTCCACGCGGACGCCTCGGCCTTGAACCGGATCACGCCTTCCTCGAGCCAGAGCCACGAACGCCCCTCCTCGATCTGCTGGCGGGTGCGCCAGCGGAAGCCCTCGGCGTCGCGCCGGAGGGGATCGACCCCGATCTCCTCGCGGTGGGCCTCCGCGCAGGCGGGCACCAGCATGTCGAGGTCGAGCAGGCGCGCCGGGCGGAGCCCCGTCTCCCCCGCTTCAGGCGGCTCGCGCAATGCGTACACCGGCTGTCCGGGACGATCGTCGCGCGGCCGCGGCATCTGCCGCCGCGCCGCCTCCCACAGCTCGCCCACGGCGCGCTCCTCGCCGATAACCATGCGCGCGCCGCTGCGCGCCGCCGCGTCGGCGAACGCGGCACAAGCACGGCCCGAAGGGACGATGTTGGCACCGACGTGGCAAAGCGCCTCGAGCCGACCCTCGCATCCGGCGACGGCCGAGAAGCGCCCGAGCCCGCGCCGCGCCATGTCCTCGAGGAAGACGCGCTCGACCGGCTCGTCGGCGCAGAAGGCGAGCACCTGGTCGAGTGTGGGCGACTCCGTCTCGGCCACGCTCGGATCATTCCAGCCTGCCGACCCCGGCTCCTTCCCGGTGACCCGCTGCGGGCGAAGTACATCGCCGAGACCTATCTCGACGGCGCGAAGCAGGTGAACGAGGAGCGCGGCCTCCTGGGCTATACCGGTACCTGGGAGGGGAAGCCCGTGTCGGTGCAAGGCACCGGGATGGGCTGTCCCGGCGCGACCATCGTCTTCGAGGAGCTGATCCAGCTCGGCTGCAGGCGGCTGATGCGCGTCGGCACGTGTGGCGGCCTCCAGCCGCACCACGCGCTCGGCGACCTTATCGTGGCGTTGACCGCCGTCCCGGCGGACTCGACGGCGATGCAGCTCGTCGGCGACGAGCCGCACTGCCCGACCGCGTCGTGGGAGCTGATCCACGGCGCCGTCCACGCGGCGAAGGAGCTCGCGCAGGCGATGCACGTCGGGCCGATCGTCTCGAGCGACGTCTTCTACAACCCGAGCGAGGGGCAGTACGAGCGCTGGTCGAGCCGCGGCGTGCTCGCCGTCGAGATGGAAGCGGCCGCTCTCTTCACCGTCGCGGCGATCGGCGGGATCGGCAAGGTGCAGGGAATCCACGGTGGCTGCCTCCTCACCGTGTCGGACATCGTGGTCGAGGGCGCCTTCACGCGGATCACGGACGAGGAGCTGCGAGCCGCGGTCGACCGCATGACGCGCGTCGCGCTCATGACCGTCACCGCCGATTAGCGCTTCCGGCGGCATCCTCTTCCTCGTCAATCCGGCGTCCGGCAACAGCGCGACCGGGAAGCGCTGGCCGGAGCTGAGGCGGCGGGCGGCCGAGCTGGGGCTGCACGGCGAGGAGGTGCTGTCCGAGTTCCCGGGGCACCTCGCGCAGGCGGCGAGCGAAGCTCGTGACTCGCTGCTCGTGGTCGTCGGCGGCGACGGGACCGTGAACGAGGTCGTGAACGGGGTCGCCGGGGCCGGCGCCGAGATCGCCGTGCTGCCGTGCGGGACCGGGCAAGACTTCGGCCGTACGCACGGCATCCCCAGCCGCTTCGACGACGCCGTGCGCGTGGCACTCGGCGACGAGAGGCGGACGATCGACCTCGGCCGGGTCGAGCTCGACGACGGCACGAGCCGCTTCTTCGCGAACGTGGCGTCCGCCGGGATGAGCGGCGCGGTCGCACGGCGGGCGAACGGGATGACGAAGGCGCTCGGCGGCAGAGTGACCTTCTTCTACGCGCTCACGCGCGAGTTCATCCGCTGGCAGAACACGCAGGTCACGGTCCGGCTGGACGAAGGCGTCCGGCGGGAGGGCCCGATGCACGACGTGATCGTGGCCAACGGCCGCTACCACGCAGGAGGTATGAAGCTGGCGCCGGAAGCGCGGCAGGACGACGGCCTCTTCGACGTCGTGACGATCGGCGACGTCACGAAGCTCGACTTCCTCACGACGGCGCCGAAGCTGTACAGCGGCCGGTATCTCGCGCATCCGAAGGTCGAGCTCGTCCGGTCTTCTTTCGCCGCGATTGACGCAGACGTGCCCCTGCCGATCGAGGTCGACGGCGAGCCGATCGGGACGACCCCGGCGCGCTTCGAGGTCGTTCCCGCGGCGCTCAGGCTACGGGTGCCTGCTGCGTAGGAGCGTCGCGGCAGCGGCCGCCGCGGCCTTCGGTGCGCTCGCCGGCCTCGTGGCCTCGGGAGCAGCGACGGGCCTCGACCGGTGGGCGGCCGAGCACGCGACGCCCCTCGCGGGTACGCCGGGCCTGCCGCCGACGCTGCTCGAGTCGCTCGTGCCCCTTCTCCATGCGCCCTTCCATCCGCTCGGCGTCGCCGTTGCCGAGCTCGTGACGCTGCCAGGCCAGGTCGTCGTCTCGCTCCTGCTCGTCGTGGCCGCGTCCGGCGCTCTCTGGGGTCGCAGGCGCCGCGCTGCCGCCGTCGCCTGGCCAGCCGCCTGGGCCGCCGCGACGGCGGTCGAGGTGGTGTTCCGCCACACGCTGACGCGGCCGCCGCTTTACCGGCACGGCGTTCACCTGGTCGCGTTCGACGCGTCCTGGCCGAGCGGGCACGCGCTCCGCTGCGCGATCGTCGCGGCCGCTCTCGCCGCGGCGTGGCCGCGCCTCCGCCTCCTGCTCGCGATCTGGCTCGCGGCAGCCGTCGTGCTGCTCGAGCTCGCCGGCTTCCACGCCCCGACCGACATCGCCGGCGGCTTGCTCCTGGCGGCGGTCGCCGCGGCCGCCGCCGTCGGAGTCGAGAGGTCAGGCTTTCTTGGGCGCCGAGCCGCTCTTCGCCGCGCGCGCCCGGGCGCCTGACGCCGCGCCGCGAGACGGCTTCGCCAGCGCGTCCACCCGCTTCTCGAGCGTGCTCAGCCGCCGCTCGAGCTCCTCGAAGCCGCGCGTCCGCCGCTGGAGCTCGTCGACCTTGTCCGCGAGCCCCTTGAGCGCCTGGAGGGCGCGGTCGGCGCCCGGCGCGTCGGCAAGCCGCTGGACAGCTTCCTCGCTCAGGTCGGCCAGCCGGCCCAGCAGATCCTTGTTCCGATCAGCCATCGCTCCTCCTCGGTCGGTCGGCCTCGACCATATCGAGATACTGAACGCCGATGGACGGCTTCACGTTCTCGGTGCCGGTACGTGTGCGCTTCGCGGACACCGACGCGCAGGGGATCGCGCACAACTCCGCCTACCTCGTCTGGTTCGAAGTCGCGCGCGTCGAGTACCTGCGCGCCTTCGCGGGCGGCTATCAGGCGCTCCGGGACCACGGGATCGAGGCGATCGTCCTCGAGTCGCTATGCCGCTACCGGATTCCCGTGCGCTTCGACGACGAGCTCGTCATTCACACCCGCTGCGTCGGCCTCCGCGGCGCCCGCTTCCGGTACGAGTATGCGATCGCCCGCGGGGAGGAGATCGTCGCGGACGGCCACACCGAGCACGCCTGCGTCGACGCGACGACGCTGCGGCCGACGCGCGTGCCGGACTGGCTCGCCGACGCGATCCGCGCCGCCGAAGCCGGCTAGCCCTTCGGCGTGAAGATCTCGCGCGCGATCACGAGCCGCTGGATCTGCGACGTCCCCTCGTAGATCTGGAAGAGCTTCGCGTCACGCATGAGCTTCTCGACCGGGTACTCCTTGATGTAGCCGTAGCCGCCGAACACCTGCACCGCGTCGGTCGTGACCTTCATCGCGGTGTCGGCGGCGAATCGCTTCGCGAAGGAGGAGTACAGCGTCGCCTCGCGGCCCAGCCCCTGATCCAGCATCCACGCGGCCTGCCAGCAGAGGAGGCGGGCGGCCTGGATCTCCGTCGCCATATCCGCGACCATGAAGCCGACCGCCTGGTGCATCGCGATCGGGAGGTCGAACGTGACCCGTTCCTTCGAGTAGGCGAGTGCGTGCTCGTACGCCGCCTGCGCGACGCCGACCGCGCCGATCGCCGTGCCCGGCCGCGTGAAGTCGAGCGTCGCCATCGCGATCTTGAACCCGTCGCCCTCCTCGCCGAGCCGGTTCTCGGCGGGCACGCGAACGTCGTGAAGCGCGAACGCCGACGTGTCCGTCGCGCGCTGGCCCATCTTCTCGAGGTGCTTCTCGATCGTCACCCCAGGCGAGCCCATCTCGACGACGAACGCCGACATCCCGCGGCGTCCGGCGGCTGGATCGGTCTTCGCGAACACCACCGCCCACTCTGCGTGGCCTGCGTTCGTGATGAAGGTCTTCGAGCCGTTGAGGACGTACTCGTCACCTTGTCGCGCAGCGGTTGACCGGAGCGCCGCGACGTCGGAGCCCGCGCCCGGCTCCGAGAGGGCGAACGAGCAGAGGATCGGCTGCTCGGCGAGCGGCGGCAGCCAGCGGGCCTTCTGCTCGGGCGAGCCGAAGAGGATGACCGGGCCGGCGCCGAGGCCGTTCGCGAGGATCGATGTCCCGATCCCCGAGCAGCCCCAGTTCAGCTCCTCGCCGACGAGCATGCCGTCGAAGGCGGACAGGCCGAGGCCGCCGAACTCGGCCGGCACGTGGAGGTTCATCAGGCCGAGGTCGTGTGCCTGGGCGACGAGCGCCGCCGGGTGTCGCATCTCGGCGTCGTGCTCCGCCTCCCTCGGCCTGATCTCCCGCTCGGCGAAGGTGCGCGCAAGCCGGCGCAGCTCGTTCTGCTCCTCGGTCAGGGCGAAGGAGACACCTGTCGCCGTCCTCCCGTCGATCGCGACCATCAAGCCCTCCAGCCTGCTTGATTGACTGTTCAGTCAACGATAGCTCGGTAACCGCGAAACCGTCTAGATCCGTACGATGCGGGGGTGGCGACGACCGCGAAGAAGACGGAGCTCGACCCACGCGACTTCCTCGCCTTCGACGCCCTCCTCGACGACGAGGAGCGGGCGATCCGCGACACAGTGCGCGACTTCGTGCGCAAGCGGATCCTCCCCGAGATCGGCGACTGGTTCGAG
>VAXA01000161.1 GCA_005883365.1 Actinomycetota bacterium | reverse complement strand
CCGCGGACGAGCTGCGCGCGGCAGCGGAACCCGGTCGCCTGCGTGACGCCCCCGGTATCGGGCCGGCAACCGAGGCGAAAGTGCTCGCTGGCCTGTCGCGCGAGCCGCAGCCCGCCCGGCGCGGCCTCACGCGCAACCGGGCCCTCGCCCTCGCCACCGCGATCGCGACGCCGCTCGACGCCGTTGCCGCAGGCGAGCTGCGACGCGGTTGCGAGCTCGTCCACCGGCTCGTCCTCGTCTCACGGGCGCCGGACGCAATCGAACGGTTCGTGGCGCAACCCGCGGTCGTGGCGGTGATCGAGCGTGACGAACGGCACGCGGTCGGCATCACCGTCGAGGGGAATTCCGTCGAGCTCGTCGCGGCGTTGCCGGAGCGCTTCGGGACCGACCTCCTCCGGGCGACCGGCTCGGAGGCCTACGTCGCGGCGCTCGAGCCGCTGCCCGTGGCGACGACGGAGGAGGAGGTGTACGCCCGGCTCGACATCCCCTGGGTGCCGCCCGAGCTGCGAGAGACGGCGTTCCGTGGAGAGCCGCCGTCGCTCGTCGAGGAGGCGGACGTCCGCGGAGACCTGCACTGCCACACGACGTGGTCGGACGGAAAGAACTCGGTGCTCGAGATGGCGACGGCCGCGCGCGACCGCGGTCACGAGTACCTCGCGATCTGCGACCACACCCCGAACGTTCGCGTCGTGCCCGGCCTCGACGCCGACGCGCTGCGGCGACAGGCGGAGGAGATCGCCGCCGCGAACGAGGAGCTGGCACCGTTCCGCGTCCTGCGCGGAGCCGAGTGCGACATCCGCGCCGACGGCGACCTCGACCTGCCCGACGACGTGCTCGGGGAGCTCGACTGGGTGCAGCTTTCACTGCATGCCGGGCAGCGCCTGCCACAGAGGGAGTTGACGGCACGCGTGACCGAGGCGATGCGGCATCCTGCGGTGCGCTGCTTGAGTCATCCGCGCGGGCGGATCCTCAACCACCGTCCGGCCAATGCACTCGACCTCGGGCGCACGATCGAGGTCGCCCTCGAGACAGGCGTCGCGCTCGAGACGAACGGACTTCCCGACCGCCTCGACCTGCGCGACGAGGAGGTGCGGCTCGCCGTCGAGGCGGGTGTCCCGGTCGTGTGCTCCACGGACGCGCATTCGGTGCAAGGGCTCGACAACATGCGCCTAGCCGTGACGACCGCACGACGCGGCTGGGCGACCGCAGCCGACATCCTGAACACGCGGCCGCTCGCGGAGATACTCCACGCGTGACCTTCGCACAGGAGCCGACGGTGCCGGATCCCCTGGCGGTCGTCAGAGGGCGCCTGGGCGGCCGGCGCCGACCCAGTCGCGGACCTCGAACCAGTGGCTGGCTCGCAGCGCCTCGGCCACCTGCCCGTCGGTGTGTCCTGCGTAGAAGACGTGCCGTTCGAGGTCGCAGCAGATGGCGACCTCGGAGAGTGCGATCTCCGAGACCTGCATCAGCGCGTCTGCCGGAAGCCTCGCCTCGGCGACGGTGTAGTGCTTGAACTGGAGCTCGGGCGCGATCTCCATCAGCTCCGGCCAGTCTGGACACGCACGCGAGCTCACGCCGGTGACGGTACCGACAGCGCCCGTTTCACAATCCCCGCCAGCGTGCGGACGAACACAGGGTCGGCATTCGGCATCTCGATCCGCTCGAGCCGCAGCCCAAGCTCGGCTGCCTTCTCCTGCGCCTCGACGTCGAGGTCCCAGCGGATCTCGAGGTGGTCCGAGACGAAGCCGACGGGGCAGACGAGGACCCGCTCGACGCCCTGCCGCCGCAGCGACTCGAGGTGGTCGAGAATATCCGGCCCGAGCCACGGCTCACCGGTCGGAGACTCGCTCTGGAACGAGAAGCTCCACTCGTGCAGACCGGCGGACTCCGCGACGAGGCGACTCGTCTCGAGAAGCTGAGCCTTGTAGGGATCGCCGAGCTCGAGGATCCGCGCGGGCAGCGAGTGCGCCGTGAAGACGGCGTGCGCGTCGGCGCCGCGGACGCGGTCGGCGAGCAACTCGACGAAGCCCGGCTCGTCGTGCCAGCTCTCGACGAAGCGCAGCTCCGCGCGGCCGGCCAGCGCGCGCTCGAGCTGCTCGCGGTAGCCCGCGATCGAGAGCGCCGAGTAGTGCGGAGCGAGGACGAGGCCGACGACCTCGCCGGCGCCGGCGGCCAGCGCGGACTGTGCCGCGTCCGCGATCCGCGGCTTCCAGTGCTTCATCCCGGTGAAGACCGGTAGCTCGAGCTCGTCCTCGAGCGCCGCGCGCGTCTCTTCCGTGATCGCGTTGAGCGGTGAGGAGTCCTCGATCCCCAGCCGCCGGTAGCGCTCGACGAGGTCGGCTAGGTCCTCGGGTGCGACCGGGCGGCCGCCGCGGACGTCGGCGTAGTACGCCGGGACGTCCGACAGCCGCTCCGGCGAGCCGTACGCCATGAGCACGACGGCGGCTTTCACGAGGATTGACCGTAGCTTCGGACGAGCTCCGTGAGTCGCGTCAGCGCGTCCGGATCGGTCTGCGGGAGGACGCCGTGCCCGAGGTTGAAGACATGGCCAGGACGGCCGCCCGCCCGGCGCAGCACGTCGAGTGCCGCGGCCTCTACCCGTTCCCATGGGCCCAGCAGCACCGCGGGCTCGAGGTTTCCCTGCACGGCCCGCTCCTCCCCGAGGACCGCCCAGGCATCGTCGAGCGGTGTGCGCCAGTCGACGCCGACGGCGCTGCCGCCCGCGCGAGCCATCTCGGCGAGCAACTGCGTCGCCACGCCGGTGCCGAAATGGATCGTCGGCACCCCGGCGGCCGCCAGCACCCGCGCCGAGTAGGGAGCGACGAATTCGGTGTAGTCGGCGACGGAGAGGACGCCGGCCCAGGAGTCGAAGAGCTGGATCGCGTCGGCGCCGGCCGCCGCCGTCGCAGCGACGTACCGCGCGAACTGCTCCGTCAGCCGCTCCAGCAGCGCATGCCAGGTCGCCGGCTCGCGGTACATGAGCGCCTTCGTACGGACGAAGTCACGGCTCGGCCGGCCCTCGACGAGATAGCCGGCGACGGTGAACGGCCCGCCGCAGAAGCCGACCAGCGCCCGCTCCGGCTCGAGCTCGGCGCGCACGAGCC
>VAXA01000025.1 GCA_005883365.1 Actinomycetota bacterium | reverse complement strand
TCGTCCTCTCGAAATGGGACGCGACGACGATCGGCGTCGACGACGCCCGCAGCGAGCTCCGCCGGCGCCTGCGCCAGCGGCCGCCGTTCGTCGCCGTGTCGGCGCACACCGGCCGCGGCCTCGAGCGCCTGCTCGACGGGGTCGCCGAGCTCTTCGACCGGCACACCATCAGGATCCCGACGCCCCAGCTGAACCGCGCGCTCGCCGAGCTCCGCGAAGCCCGGCAGCCGCCGAGCGGGTCGCGCGGCCGGAGGCTCAACCTCCTCTACGGCGCGCAGACCCGTGTACGCCCCCCGCGGTTCCGCTTCTTCGTCAACGACCCCGGACTCATCACGCGCGACTACGGCTACTGGGTCGAGAACCGGCTGCGCGAGCGCTTCGGCCTCGACGGCGTGCCGGTCTCGATCGACTTCGTGAAACGATCCTAGGGTGCGTAGGCTCGACGGAGCACCCCCAGGAGCGAAGGTGCCGGCTTAGCCGGCGCCGGGAGCGGGAGAAAGCATGCGTTTCCTGGTCGCCGGCGCGGGGTCGTGGGGAACGGCGTTCACGCGCATCCTCCTCGACCGGGGCCACGACGTCGTGCTCGCGTGCCGCTCGCGGGAGCAGGCCGAGGCGATCGCCCGCACGGGCTGGAATCCCCGCTATCTGCAGGGCGTCGACCTCAGCGCGGTGGAGGCGGTCGTGGTCTCCGAGGCCCCCGGCGACGTCGACGTTGCCGTGGCCGCCGTGCCGAGCCTGGCCTTCGCGGAGGTCGTGGACGCTCTGCCGGGCGACGCGCCGGTGCTCAGCCTCGCGAAGGGGCTCGACCCGCAGACCGGCGAGCGCCTCTCCACGCGAGTGCGCGGGCGACCGGTCGCCGTCCTGGCCGGGCCGAATTTCGCGCAGGAGATCGCGGAGCGGCTGCCGACGGCGGCGGTGATCGCGAGCGAGGACGGGTTCCTCGCGGGGCAGCTCCAGCACGCGCTCAACTCGAGCCTCTTCCGGGCGTACGTCAATCCCGACCTGGTCGGCGTCGAGCTCTGCGCGGCGGCAAAGAACGTGATCGCTCTCGCCGCCGGCGGCGTCGACGGGCTGAGACTCGGCGACAACGCGAAGGCCTCCCTCATCGCGCGCGGCCTCGCGGAGATGACGCGGCTCGGGGAGGCCGCCGGGGCGCGAGCCGAGACGTTCGCCGGGCTAGCGGGCATCGGCGACCTCGTCGGGACGTGCTGGAGCCGGCAGGGGCGGAACCGGCACGCCGGCGAGCTGATCGCGCAGGGGCTCACGCCCGAGCGGGCGGTGGCCGAGATCGGCCAGACGGTGGAGGGCGTGACGACGGCGCCGATCCTGCGCGACCTCTCGCACCGGCTCGGGGTCGAGCTGCCGATCACTGAAGGCGTGTGCGCCGTCCTCTCCGGCCAGAGCATCACCGAGCTGGCCGCCCGGTTGATGGGCCGCGAGCCAACCGAGGAATAACTGCGGCCGTTCGGTAGCCTCTCCGGGATGTCAAACCGCAGCTTCTCCTTCACCTCCGAGTCGGTCACCGAAGGCCACCCCGACAAGATGGCCGACCAGATCTCCGACTCCGTGCTCGACGCCGTCCTCACGGACGATCCCGAGGGGCGCGTCGCCTGCGAGACGCTGATCACAACCGGCCTCGTCGTCGTGGCCGGCGAGATCACGACCGAGACGTACGTGGACATCCCTCGGCTCGTCCGCGAGCGAATCCGCGAAATCGGCTACACGCGGGCGAAGTTCGGCTTCGACGCCGAGACGTGCGGCGTCGTCGTCGCGATCGACGAGCAGTCCCCCGACATCGCGCAGGGAGTCGAGCATTCCTACGAGGAGCAGCACGGCGACAGCGACCCGCTCGACCGCGAAGGAGCGGGCGACCAGGGGATGATGTTCGGCTACGCGTCGAACGAGACGGACGAGCTGATGCCGCTGCCGATCATGCTGGCGCACCGGCTGGCGCGGCGGCTCGCCGAGGTGCGGAAGGCAGACGTGCTCCCGTACCTGCGCCCCGACG
>VAXA01000166.1 GCA_005883365.1 Actinomycetota bacterium | reverse complement strand
CAGCGGCTTCATCGCCCTGAGCGGGGCCTCCTGGGTGGACATGCCGAGCTACGCGGCGAGCGTGAACAAGGGCGTCGAGATCTCCGTCGACGACGCGACGTTCTCGAGCCCGGTTCCGGCACGGCTGTCGGGAACGAGCTGGAGCGTCGCAATCCCGACGCCGAGCATCGGCAAGCACACGATCTACGCCGAGTCGACACAGGGCTTCAGCACGTCTGCGCCGACGAGCGTGACCTTCAACGTGACGAAGTGAGGGGGAAGCACACGTGAGAAAGCTCTTGATCCTGCTCATCCTCGGCGCGGTCATGCTCTTCGGCGGCGCGACGTCGGCGGGCGCCGCCGCGTCCTCGCATCACCCGCTCTACATGCCGAACGCGAGCAACATGTCCAACCCGGCCCTGCAGCCGCCGCCGGTGTGCTGCATTCCGGTCTACCAGGTTGCGGCCGGCGTGCCCGCTCCGGTGAACATGGCGTACTTCGGCGGCCACGTGCAGGTGACGCCGAAGATCTACCTCGTCTTCTGGGGTTGGGGACAGTCCGGGGCCTTCGATCACACGACGCCCGGGTTCCCGACGTACGACCCGGACGGGGCCGCGGCCCGGATGACCAACTTCGTCGCTGCAATGGGTGGCACGGCGTGGGCGGGCGTCTCGACGCAGTACTACGAGACGGTGAACGGACAGAACGTCTACATCAAGAACCCGTCGAACGTCCTCGGCGGGGTCTGGTACGACAACACGAACCCGATCCACAACAACGTGACGGGCCTCGAGCTGGCGCAGGAGGCGCAACGCGCGGTCGCCCACTTCGGCGTCACCGATCTCGACAACGCGCAATTCGTGATCGCCCAGCCGCAGCTGTACAACGAGGCGGGCTTCAACAGCGGCGCCGGCTACTGCGCCTGGCACGACTACACGCAGCCGCAGTACTACCCCGGCGTCCAGCCCGGCATCTCGTTCACGAACATGCCGTACGTCCTCAACTCGGGCGCGGGCTGCGGCGAGAACTCCGTCAACACCGGCTACTTCGCAGGCCGGCTCGACGGGTTCACGATCGTGGTGGGACACGAGATCGAGGAGACGATCACCGACCCCGGCGCCGAGGACGTGATCAACGGCCAGAACCTCGGCGGCTGGTACGACTTCAGCGCCTGGGAGAACGGCGACAAGTGCGCCTGGGTCGGCTACACGCTCGGCATCGAGCCTGCCAACACCGTCCCGGGCGGGCTGAACAACATCACGGGCAACGACGGGAAGCAGTACCCCGTGCAGAGCCTGTGGAGCAACGACTCGGCCGGCGGCACCGGCTACTGCGCCGGTGCGGGAGACGATCTCCCGGTCACCGGCTGACGGCAGGGCATTGCGGGCCCGTCCTTCGCGGCGGGCCCGCCGCCCACCTACTCGTCCAGCAGCCGCAGCTCGAGGACGTGCGACGGGTCGAGGCCGCTGACGCGGAGAAGCGAGCCGGCCGCGGCGACTGCGGCGCCGGCCGGAAGGAGGCCGACGAGCTCGGCTCCCGTCACGTCGAGGTCGCGCGCTCGAGCTTCGCGCTCCACTGCGGCGACGACCTCGTGCAGCGGCGAGGCGCGCCAGTCTTCGACGTTGAGGCTCACCTGGACGTGTCCCGCCCGTGGCAGCCGGAGCCCGAGCGCACGAACGCCGGGAAAGCCGCCGTCGCGCTCGCGGACGGCGCGCGCCACCTCCTGCGCGGCCTCGAGGTCGTCGCCGGCCAGGTTGACGTTGAACGCGATCAGTGGCGGCCGCGCGCCGACGATCACTCCGCCGGCCCTCTCGTCGAGCCGCGGCGGCCCGAAGTCGGGCGTCAGCTCGCCCGCGTCGATCCGCCGCTGCAGCTCGGCGGGGCCTCTGCGCCGGAAGAAGGCGGGCCCGAGCCCAGGGGCGAGGTCGGCGTAGAGGAAGACCGGGAGCCCGAGCTCCTCCCCCACCCGCCGCGCGAGCTCGAGCGCCGCAGCGCGCGCGCGGTCGGCGTCGGTCTCCCGGATCGGCACGAGAGGGACGACGTCGGCGGCGCCGATACGGGGATGCGCCCCCTCGTGGCTGCGCAGGTCGATCCGCTCGCGCGCGCAGGCGATCCCCGCCAGCAGGGCGAGCCCGAGCTCCTCCCCCACCCGCCGCGCGAGCTCGAGCGCCGCAGCGCGCGCGCGGTCGGCGTCGGTCTCCCGGATCGGCACGAGAGGGACGACGTCGGCGGCGCCGATACGGGGATGCGCCCCCTCGTGGCTGCGCAGGTCGATCCGCTCGCGCGCGCAGGCGATCCCCGCCAGCAGGGCGGCGACGAGCTCCTCCTTGCTGCCGACGAGCGTGTAGACGGAGCGGTTGTGGTCCGAGTTGCTGTGGACGTCGAGCAGGCGCGCGTGCCCGTCGAGCGCCTCGCCGATCGCGTCGCTCGTCGCGCTGTCGCGTCCCCCAGAGAAGTTCGGGATGGCCTCCAAGGGAAACACACGCGGAGCCTACGCCCGCAGATTCCGAGCCGACCCGCTACCGCAGGTAGGGCGCACACTCCTCGCAGACCGAGGGCGGGACGAAGCCGAGCCGCATGCCGAGGAAAAACGCCTTGCAACCGACGCAGAGCCCGAACCCCGCTTCGAGCGACGCGAACAGCGCGACCACGACCACCAGCGCGTAGGCCTCCACCTGGAAGCCCGCGAAGTAGACAGCCGTCGCCGTCAACGTGAAGGCAGCTCCGATCGTCTGCGCGAACCGCTTCGCCGGGCCCGGCGAGTAACGGGGCCGAAACGGCAAGTGCGGCGTGACCACGCGCGTCGCAACGAGCGCGAGCGGGCTCAGGGTCGGCCCTGTAAGAGCGCGCGCCACGAAGCCGTATGCGAGGACGGGGATCAGCCAGCCCTGCTGGAATGCGATCGCGAGGACGGCGATGACCGCGACCGCACCCGCGACCAGACGCGCCGGGGTCTCGTTGACCGGGTTCGGGAAGGAGAACAAACCACGCACTGCTTCAAAAAGGATAGTGCTTGAGGGGTTCGGATTGACGGCTCGCAAGTCGTCGTACCGTTCGCTCGCCTCGTTGCAGCGCGACCTCGCCCGCTGCCGGGCCTGCGTCGAGGCTGGGTACCCGCTCGAGTCGCTGCCTGTGCGCGCACCCGGCGCGCGGCAACGCGCGTACCTCTTCGGCCAAGCGCCGGGCGTCGTGGAGGGAGAGGAGCGGCTGCCGTGGCGCGGGCGGGCGGGCCGGACGCTTCGCCGCTGGCTCGAGGTCGAGGAGGACGAGTTCTATGCCGCGTTCTACTGCGCCTCGGTCACTCGCTGCTACCCGGGCGGCGCGCCGACGGGCCGTGGCGACAGGACGCCCACGCCGCGCGAGCAGGAGCTGTGCTCGTTCTGGCGCGAGTGGGAGCTCGAGCTGTTGCGGCCCCGCCTGATCGTCACGGTCGGCGGGTTGGCCCTGCGGCGGCTCCTCGGGCTCCCGTCGCTGACGCCGTGCGTCGGCGAGCGCTTCGAGCTGCAGGGGACGCCGGTCGTCCCACTCCCCCACCCCTCGGGCGCCAGCGGTTGGCTCAACGATCCGGCAAACCGCAAGCGACTCGAGGCGGCGGCTGTGCTAGTCCGCGAGGAGTTGTCGGGCGTCTACCCTCAGAAGCAGTGAGCGCAGTCCCGTACCGCCGCACGTTCGCGCGGCTCCTCTCGTTCCTCCGGCCGTACAAGCGGGGCGTCGCGGTCTCGATCGTGCTCGCGGTCGGCTCGCAGGCGGCGCAGATCGCGCTCATCTGGGTGACGGGCCGCGACGTGATCGACCGCGCGCTGGATGACCACGATCCGCATCGGCTCTGGATCTACGTCGGCGCGATCGCGGCTCTCGGCTTCGTCTCGGCGGTTTTCATGCTCGGCCGCCGCCTCATCTCCGGCAAGCAGGCGCTCGACGTCGAGATGGACATGCGCCAGGGCCTCTACTCGCACCTCGTGCGCCTCTCCTTCGGCTTCTACGACCGCCACCAGACCGGCCAGCTGATGTCGCGTGCGACGGTCGACCTGCAGGGCGTCCGCTTCTTCCTCGGCTACGGCTTGATCTTCTTCTTCCAGAACCTCCTCACCGTTGCATCGGTGACCGTCGTGCTGTTCTTTTTCGAGTGGCGGCTCGCGTTCGTCGTGCTCGCCGTGATGCCGTTCCTCGTCGCGATCGCCTACCGCTATAGCCACGTGGCGCACCCGACCCTGCGCGACGTCCAGCAGAAGCTCGCCGACGTCGCGACCGTGGCCGAGGAGAACATCGTCGGTGTCCACGTCGTGAAGGCGTTCGCGCAGGAGCCCGCCGAAGAGGCGAAGTTCCGCGGCCGCAACGAGGCCCTCTTCGGCCAGACGCTGCGCGCAAACCGGCAGCGCGCGATGTACGTGCCGCTCCTCTCGTTCCTGCCGCTGCTCGCGCAGGCGGCGGTGCTGCTCGTCGGCGCACGCATGGTCGCCCGCGGCTCGCTCTCTGCCGGCTCCTTCGTCGCCTTCAACCTCTACCTCGCGATGCTCGTCACGCCGCTCCGTTCACTCGGCATGTGGGTCGGCCAAGCGCAGCGGGCGACGGCGTCGGGCGAGCGGATCTTCCAGGTACTCGACGAGCCGGAGGACGTCTCCGACCGGCCGGAAGCGCGCGACCTACCCCCCGGCGAGGGTGCGATCCGCTTCGAGGACGTCTCCTTCTCGTACCTGCCTGGGCGGCCCGTGCTCGAGCACCTGGACCTCGCGCTCGACGCCGGGACGACCGTCGCGCTCATCGGCCACACCGGCGCCGGGAAGACGACGCTCGCCTCGCTCGTGCCGCGCTTCTACGACGTCGACTCGGGACGCGTGCTCGTCGACGGCATCGACGTACGCGACGTGACGCTCGCTTCCTTGCGCAGCTCGATCGGCGCGATCACGCAGGATCCGTTCCTCTTCTCCACGACGGTGCGCGAGAACATCTCCTTCGGCCGGCCCGAGCTGAGCGACGAGGAGGTCGAGCGCGTGGCGCAGCTCGCGCAGGCGCACGAGTTCGTCGAGCGGCTGCCGCAGGGCTACGAGACGGTGATCGGCGAGCGAGGCATCACGCTCTCGGGTGGGCAGCGGC
>VAXA01000165.1 GCA_005883365.1 Actinomycetota bacterium | reverse complement strand
ACGGACACGCCCATCTGCGGCATCACGACGTCGACTGCGGTCTCCGTGGCCATGCGGCTCCTTCCTAATACTCCGCGAGCTCGCGCAGGCCGGCAACGACGTCCTTGACCTGCGGGATGTACGCCTTCTCGAGCGGCGGCGAGAACGGGACGGGCGTGTCGGGGGCGGCGAGCCGCTTCACCGGGCCGTCGAGATCCTCGAACGCCTCCTCGGCGATCGTCGCCGCGATCTCCCCACCAAAGCCGCCGCTGCGCGTGTCCTCGTGCAGGACGAGCACCTTCGACGTCTTCCGCACCGACTCGAGTACCGCGGCCTTGTCCCACGGCATGACGGTGCGCAGGTCGACGATCTCGACGGAGACGCCGTCGGAGTCGAGCTGCTGTGCCGCCTCGTCGGCGGTGTAGACCATCGCGCCCCACGTGATCACCGAGACGTCGTCGCCCTCCCGGTGGATCCGCGCCTTGCCGAGCGGGGTCGTGTAGCGCTCCTCGGGCACCTCGCCCTTGATGCGCCGGTAGAGGTGCTTGTGCTCGAAGTAGAGGACAGGGTTTGGATCCTCGATCGCGCTGATCAGGAGGCCCTTGGCGTCCTCCGGCGTCGCCGGGCAGACGCACTTCAGGCCCGGGATGTGGGCGAACGACGACTCCGGGTTCTGGGAGTGGAACGGCCCGCCCGAGAAGCCGCCGCCGGAAGGCAGGCGCACGACAATCGGCACCGGCGTGCCGGCGCGCCAGCGCTGCTTTGCCGCGACGGTGACGAGCTGGTCCCACGCGCACGAGATGAAGTCTGCGAACTGCATCTCGGCGACGGGGCGCAGGCCCATGATCGCGGCGCCGGTGCAGCCGCCGACGATGGCGGCCTCGGCGAGCGGCGCGTCGATGACACGCCACGGGCCGAACTCCTCCTGGAAGCCGAGCGAGACCTTGAACGCGCCGCCGTAGACGCCTACGTCCTCGCCGATCAGGAAGACGCGCTTGTCGCGCCGCATCTCCGTGCGCAGCCCGTCGGAGATCGCCTGGAGATACGTCAGCTCTGCCATCAGATTTCCCGCTCCCGGCGCCGGCAAAGCCGGCACCTCCGCTCTTTGGTGAGCTCCGTCAAGCCTACGCTCACTTGTGGTGCGGGGTGTCGAGATCCTCGGGCGAGGCGAACTCTTCACGCCGGCGGCGATCTCGTCCTCCTCCTCGTCGGTCAGGTCGGCGTTGTCGCGCAGCCAACTGCGGAAGCGCTCGATCGGGTCCGACTCGGCCCAGCGCTCGAACAGCGGCTTCGGGACGTAGAAGGCGTCGTCGTGGACGGCGTGGCCCTCCATGCGCAGGGTGAGGCACTCGAGCAGCGTCGGGCCGCCGCCGGCGCGCGCCTTGTCGATGGCGCGCTTCGCCTCGCGGTAGACGGCGAGGACGTCGGTGCCATCGACGACGACTCCCTCGAAGCCGTACGCCTCGGCGCGGTCGGCGACGTGCTCTGTCGCGAACTCGAGGTGGGTCGGGGTGGAGTATGCCCATTGGTTGTTGTCGCAGACGAAGACGACCGGGAGCTTCCGCGTCCCCGCGAAGGTCATCGACTCGTGCGCGTCACCGCGCGCCGAGGCTCCCTCGCCGAACCAGCCTACGGCGACGCGCGACTCGTCGCGAATCCGGAAGGCGAGCGCGCAGCCGGTGGCGACCGGGAGCATCGCCGGGAGATGGCTGACCATCGCGATCAGCCCGAGCTGCGAGTCGGCCATGTGGACGTTGCCGTCGCGGCCGTGCGTCGGGCCGTCCTGGCGGCCCATGTACTGGGCGAAGATCCGCCACGGTTCGACGCCACGCGTGATGTGGACGCCCATGTCGCGGTGGAGCGGCGTCCCGACGTCCTCCGAGCGCATCGCCGTCGCGACGCCCACAGCGGCCGCCTCGTTCCCGCGCCCGGTGTAGAAGGAGCCCGGAATCTTGCCCTGGCGGTAGAGGATGTGGCCGCGCTCCTCGACGCCGCGGGTGACGAGCATGTTGCGGTAGATGCCGAGCAGGTCATCCCGGTCGAGACCCGCCTCGCGCACCTCGTGGAGCGAGCCGACCGGGCCTGCCTCTCGTGCGATTGCCATCGGCCCGAACCCTAGCGATCGTCCCAGTCGTGGGACTGGCCGATCCGTCGCAGGCGCTCGCGCGTCTCCTCGTCGCACAATGCGCCGGCGAGCCCTGCCTCGTACACGGCTCGCGGCGAGACGCCGAGCGAGGCGGCCGCCTCGTAGTCGCGGCTGAGGTCGGTGGGGAGCATCGCCGGGAGATGGCTGACCATCGCGATCAGCCCGAGCTGCGAGTCAGCCATGTGGACGTTGCCGTCGCGGCCGTGCGTCGGGCCGTCCTGGCGGCCCATGTACTGGGCGAAGATCCGCCACGGTTCGACGCCACGCGTGATGTGGACGCCCATGTCGCGGTGGAGCGGCGTCCCGACGTCCTCCGAGCGCATCGCCGTCGCGACGCCCACAGCGGCCGCCTCGTTCCCGCGCCCGGTGTAGAAGGAGCCCGGAATCTTGCCCTGGCGGTAGAGGATGTGGCCGCGCTCCTCGACGCCGCGGGTGACGAGCATGTTGCGGTAGATGCCGAGCAGGTCATCCCGGTCGAGACCCGCCTCGCGCACCTCGTGGAGCGAGCCGACCGGGCCTGCCTCTCGTGCGATTGCCATCGGCCCGAACCCTAGCGATCGTCCCAGTCGTGGGACTGGCCGATCCGTCGCAGGCGCTCGCGCGTCTCCTCGTCGCACAATGCGCCGGCGAGCCCTGCCTCGTACACGGCTCGCGGCGAGACGCCGAGCGAGGCGGCCGCCTCGTAGTCGCGGCTGAGGTCGGTGTCGAACATCGCCGGGTCGTCGGTTGAGATCGAACACCGGACTCCGGCGGCGGCGAGCTCGGGCAGCGGGTGCCGCTCGAGCGACTCGACGGCGCCAGTGCGGAGGTTCGAGAGCGGACAGACATCGAGCACGGTGCCCCGGCCTGCGAGCTCTGCGACGAGCCCGGAGTCCTCGATCGAGCGGATCCCGTGGCGGAGCCGGTCGGCGCCGAGCGCCTCGAGGGCGCCGCGCACCGAGGCGGGGCCGGCGACCTCGCCTGCGTGGGGCACCGAGCCCAGGCCGAGGGAGTCGGCGAGCTTGAACGCGGGCGCGTACGGCTCGGGCGGGAACTCGGCTTCAAGCCCGCCGAGGCCTACGGCGACGACTCCCCGCTCGCGGTACTTCGCCGAGTAGCGGACGACTTGTTCGGCCTGCTCAGCGGTCGCGCCGCGGAAAATGTCCGGTGTCAGACGCACCTCGACGCCGTGTCGTTCCCGCGCCTCCTCTGCCCCGTCGCAGTAGCCGCCGAAGATCTCGTCCCAGGCGACGCCTCGCGCCACGCGCTCCGCGGGGCTGAAGATCGCCTCGAGGTAGACGGCTTCATGTGACGCAGCCTCACCGGCGTAGTCCGTCACGACCTGGCGGAAGTCCTCAGCTGTCCGAAGCGCGTTCGTCGTGAGGATCCAGACCTCGATGAAGTGAGCGAAGTCGCGGAACCGGTAGAGCGACTCGAGGTCGTCCGGAAGCGCGTAGTCGTTGCGCTTCGCGATCGCGCGCAGCGTGTGCGGCCGTACCGTCCCCTCGAGGTGCACGTGCAACTCGATCTTGGGGAACGGCTCGGGCATACCATGAGCCTATGGCGAAGGCTGCGGATTGGCTGCGGGAGGAGCGTCGGAAGGTCCTCGGGGACTGGGTGGCATTCTGCCTCGGCTGTGGCGCGGCGCGGCGCTGGTTCGAGGAATTCGAGGCGGAGTTGCCGGACACCTGTCCGCAGTGCGGCGGCGAGCTGCTTCGCCGATGCAAGGCGTGCGGCGCGCCGTTCTCCTCGATCGCCGTCGTCGACTGCGAGGAGTGCGGTGAACCGGTGCGTCCGAACGAGCTCTTCGGCTCGAAGATCCGCCGCCAGCGCTAGAAGTCGTCCTCGCGGAAGCCGGGCACGACCGGTCCGGTCATGA
>VAXA01000160.1 GCA_005883365.1 Actinomycetota bacterium | reverse complement strand
GCCGTCCGCATCTCTGTCCCAACGCCGCGCCGCTGAAAGCGTTGTCCCAGCCAGGAGCCGGTTCCCACCGTGCGCGTCTTCGCGAAGCTCGTGCTCTCGATGGCCTGGACGCCGACCGGCTCGTCCTCCAGCCAGACCCCTAGCTCGAGGTGCCACGCGTCACGACTCCACTCTCGCCGGCGCATCTCGTGGTAGTCGAGGAACTCCGCCAGCTCGTCGTCGTCCGTCCATGCCACCGCGAACGGCATGAATTCCGGCGGATGGATCCCCTGGAGCGCGACTTCGCGCAGCGCCTCGAGCTCCTCACGTGTCGGCAAGCGCAGCTCGAGCCGCGGCGTCCGCAGCCGGAGACCGAAGAGCGGCGAGACATCCATCAGCCGAGCTTCTCCGGGTGGCC
Organism: Actinomycetota bacterium; assembly: GCA_005883365.1. GTDB lineage: Bacteria > Actinomycetota > Thermoleophilia > Gaiellales > Gaiellaceae > Palsa-739. Next base: position 10,128 of record VAXA01000160.1, on the reverse strand, counting down.
GAGCTGGCCGAGCTCGGCGATGTCGCGGCGGAAGAAGAGCGACACAGTCCAGTCGACCACGACTCGCGCCTTTCGCTGCGCCAGCGGGAGCTGGTAGAGGTGATACGACCGGGTCACCCACCAGCCGAGAAAGCCGCGCAGGCGCAGTCCGAGAACCTCCGCGATCCCCTTGTGCCGGCCGAGTGTCGCGACCTGGCCGAGCATTCGGTAGCCGTACGGCTCGGGCGGCCCGACCAGGTTTCGCGCGAGGCGCCGCGCCTGCCGGAGGGCGTGCTGGCACGTCGGCGGGTCAGGCCGGTCGCTGCGCGTGTTCGGCACGCGGGCACAGTCGCCGAGCGCCCACACGTGCTCGTGGCCGCTTACGCGAAGCAGTTCGTCCACCTCGACGCGGCCTCTCTCGTCGAGCGGGAGCGACCACTCGCGGAGGAGAGGGTTCGGCGCGACGCCGGCCGTCCAGACGAGCGTGTTCGTCGGGACTCGCGTCCCGTCCCCGAGGACGGCCTCGCCGGCCGAGACCGACACGAGCGTCGTCTCGACGTGCACCTCCACCTCGCGCGAGCGAAGCTCGGCTGCCGCGTAGTCGCCGAGCGGGGGTGGGATCTCGGGCAGGATCCGCGGCGCTGCGTCCACGAGCACCCAGCGTCGGCGGGTCGCGCGCAGGCGCGGGTAGTACCGGAGCGCGTCCTCTGCGAGGTCGGACAGCTCCGCGAGCGCCTCGACGCCGGCGTAGCCCGCGCCGACGAACACGAACGTGAGGCGCCGCGCTCGCTCCGCTTCGTCGAGCGCTGCGTCGGCGGCTTCGAGCTGGTGGAGGACGTGGTTGCGAAGGTTTATGGCGTCGGCGAGCGACTTGAACGAGAGCGCGTGCTCGGACAGGCCGGGAATCGGCAGCGTTCGCGGCACGGCGCCCAGCGCGAGCACGAGCTCGCGCCAGCCGACCGTCTGCGGGCCCTCGTCCGTCTCGACGGCGACCGTTCGCGCCTCGAGATCCACGGCGTTCACGCTGCCGAGGATCAGCTCCGCGTGCGGGCACATGACGCGCAAGGGGACGACGCAGTGACGCGGCTCGAGCGTCCCGGACGCTGCCTCGGGCAGGAGTGGGGTGTAGAGCATGAAGTTCTCTTTGCTCACGATCGTCGCGCCGCGGCCGCCGAGCTCGCGCGCGACGTAGGCGCCGGCGAACCCGCCGCCCACCACGAGCACGCCGCCGCGTGCCTGCCTGGGTGCGCTCATGTGTCCTAGCATCGCGCAGATGGCCATCCAGGTCTCCGTTGTCGGTAGCGGAACCGAGCACGAGGAGAACGCCGAGACGGTCGGGCGGCTGCTGGCCCGCCGCACGAGGCGCCAAGGGCGCCGGTGGGACGACGATCGGGATCCTCCCCGGCGAGACGCGGACGGACGCCAACCCGTGGCTCGACCACGTCGTCGTCACCGGCATCGGCCACGGTCGCAACCTCGCCGTCGTCGCCTCCGGGGACGCCGTGATCGCGGTCGGAGGCCGTTACGGCACGCTGGCCGAGATCGGCTTCGCGCTCACGCTCGGCCGGCCGGTGGTCGTGCTCGAGCCGGGCTGGCAGGTGGAGGGCACGCGGCGAGCCCGGACGCCGGCCGAGGCGGTCGAGTTTGCTCTGGCGGCAGCAAGGGGTACCGGAGGCACATGACTCACGTCCTGCTGCTCAACCTCGTCTTCTTCGTCCCGGCGACCTGCGGCGCGACGGCCTTTGCGCTCTTCATCTACCGGTTCCTGAGGAGCGCCCCGCCGCCGGCATCGTCTCCGCCGGGCGGTGGCGGCAGAGTGCCCCTGCCGGTCGCCGGGCCGGACGATCTCGCGCGCTCGGCGTAGCTCTCTACTAGCTGGGGCTCGCTGCGTGGCGCGCGCGGAAGCTGCGCGCCTTCTCGCGGTTGCCGCAGACCTCCATCGAGCACCAGGCGCGCGAGCGGTTGCGCGACTTGTCGTAGAAGGCCACGCGGCAGTTCTCGTCGCGGCAGGTCTTCAGCCGCTTCCACTCGTCGGTGGGCGCGAGCTCCGCGACGGTCGCGACGATGCGTCCGAGCGCGGCGCGTGCCCCCTCGGTCTCCGGAGCGAGGACGGGGAGGCCGTTCTCGAACCGCACGCCGAGGCGCGCTTCGCGCCCCGCGCTCTCCAGCGTCTTCGAGGCTCCGTCGCTGTCGGCTGAAACACCATTGTTCGCGAGCAGGAGCTCCCGGATCGCTTCTCTCACCGCGAGGGCGTCCGTGTGCTCCTCATCGGTGGGCTCGACGAGGTCGTCGACTAGACCCTGCTCCGAGAACCACATGGCTAGCTCGTCCGGCGACGAGATCCGGTCGATGCCGGTCTCGAAGTCGAGGGTGTTGACGTAGTCGCGGACGAGGTCGAGCTGGGTATGTAAAGCCGTAACCATTGTCCTTGCGTCAGGGGTTATGTAACTGGTAAGCTCCGAACGGTGGTTAGGGTAGCACGTCGAGAGGAGGAGTTGTGATGCATCCCGAGTTGATTCGTCAGGTGGCCATGGCCCGTATGGCCGACTTCCATCGCGATGCTGCGAGGTATCACCGGGCGCGGGCGGCCTCCGAGCGTCCTCCGCAGCCGGTGCGGACAGCGATCCGGCTGCGGTTGAGCGACTGCCGCGACGAGCTCGAGCGCCTCGCGGCGTTGAGCGACCGGCCGCTTCACGACGGCGACTGGATCGTGGCGGACCTCGACGGCGTGGCGGTGGCGGCCGTCTCGGTCGACGACGGGACGACGGTCTACGACCCATTCCGGCCGACCTCGCAGGCCGTCTCGCTGCTGCAGCTGCGGCGCAAGCAGGTGCTCGCGACAGCGTACTAGGAGCCGACCGTGGAGAGGCGGCTCTGGAGGAACGTGCGCTCGGTCTCGCTCGGTGCGAGCTCGAGCGCACGCGAGTAGGCGGCCGCTGCCTCCCCGTCTCGGCCGAGTCGGTGTAGGAGATCGGCGCGGGTCGAGTGCCAGAGGTGGTACCGCTCCAGCCCGGTCAGTCCGTCGACGATCTCGAGCCCCGGCTCGGGCCCGTCGGCCATCGCGACGGCCACCGCGCGGTTGAGCTCGATCACCGGCGTGGGGGTCAGCTCCGCGAGCCGGCCGTAGAGGAGGGCGATCTGCGCCCAGTCCGCCGGCTCCTCGTAATGGAGCGACGCGATCGCAGCCTGCAGCTGGTAGGGGCCAGGAATACGCAGCGCGAGCCCTCGCTCGAGGGCGCGCCGTCCCTGCTCGATCCCGCTCGCGTCCCAGAGGTTTCGATCCTGGTCGGCGAGCAGCACGAGCTCTCCGGCGGGTGACACGCGCGCGTCGCGGCGGGCGTCTTGCAGGAGGAGCAGCGCGTGCAGGCCGTGCGCCTCGGGCTCGTCGGGCATCAGCGTCGCGAGGACGGCGGCCAGGCGAATCGCCTCCCCGCACAGCTCACGCCGCACCGGGGGCCCGTAGCCGGCGTTGAAGACGAGGTAGATCGTCGCGAGAACCAGCCGCAGCCGATCCGGCATCAGGTGCTCCGCGGGCACGCGCAACGGGATGCCGGCGTCGCGGATCTTCCGCTTCGCGCGGACGAGCCGCTGCGCGAGCGTCGGCTCGGGGACGAGGAACGCGCGGGCGATCTCCGGAGTGGTAAGGCCGCCGACGAGGCTCAACGTCAGCGCGACCTGCGCCTCCGGCGCGAGGGCCGGGTGGCAGCAGGCGAAGATCAGCTCGAGTCGCTCGTCGGGAATGGTTGCCTCCTCGTCCTCCGGGAGCTCCGCCGCCCGCGCGAGGAGCTCCGTCTTCCGCACGAGCGTGCGCTCGCGACGGATCCGGTCGATTGCACGATTGCGCGCGGTCGCGACGATCCAGGCGCCCGGGTTGTCGGGAACGCCGTCGCGCGGCCAGCGCTCGGCGGCCCGGACGAATGCGTCCTGCACCGCGTCCTCGGCGAGATCGAGGTCGCCGAGGACGCGGCCGAGGATCGCGACCGACTTGGCCCGCTCGTCGCGGTATGCGCGCGCTAGCTCGTCTACGAGACCGTCTCGTAGTCGGTGACGACGGGACGCACCTCGATCGTGCCGTGCTTTGCCCCTGGAATCTTGGCGGCCCAGTCGAGCGCCTCGTCGATCGTGTCGACGTCGATCAGGTAGTAGCCGCCGAGCACCTCCTTCGTCTCGGCGAAGGGGCCGTCGGTGGTCAGCGTCTCGCCGTCGCGGACGCGGATCGACGTCGCGGTCGTGATCGGCTGCAGCGCGTCGCCGGCGACCATCTTCCCGGCCGATTGGAGCTCCTCGGTGAACGCGAAGTACGCCGCGCCGATCTCCTGCTGCTGCTCGGGGGTGAGCGTCTCCCAGCTGTCGCCCGAGCCGTAGATCAAGAGCATGTACTGCATGGGTCCCTCCCTGGGGATCGTTGACGCCCGTATGACGAACGGTCTAGCCGGAATTCGACATCCTCGTCAACAGCGTCAGCGCGCCCGCCTTGTCGAGGAACTCGTTGAGGTTGCCGCACTTCGGGCTCTGGACGCACGAGGGGCAGCCCTGCTCGCAGGGGCAGCCGGCGAGGAGCTCGGCCGTGTCGGCTACCCAGCCCTCGAACTGGTCGAAGCCGCGTGCCGCGATGCCGACGCCGCCCGCGTGTCCGTCGTAGACGAAGACGGTCGGAGCGCCGGTGTCGAGGTGGAGGTTCGTCGAGAGGCCGCCGATATCCCAGCGGTCGCACATCGCCCACAGCGGCAGGAGCGCGATGAGCGAGTGCTCGGCGGCGTGCAGGGACGAGAGGAGGAGCGGCATCGCCTCGAGCCCGTCGAGCTGGTGCGGTCGCGGCACGAACCAGACGGCTTCGGTGTCGAAGGTCGTCGCCGGCAGCTCGAGCGGGATCGTTGCGAGCGTCGAGCCGTCGGCGACCGCCTTCTTCTGGTACGCGACCACTTGCTCGGTGACCGAGACGCGGCCGAATGAGAGCTCGAGGCCGAGCCGCCGCTCCACCCGTAGCGGCTCCTCGATCGAGGTCTCCGTCTCCTTCTTCGCCTGCGTGTACCAGTCGCCGTCGAACGGCTCGACGAGCGCGCGCCGCGCCTCGAGGTCGAGCTCGCGCACGAGGTACTGGCGGCCGAGGTGGAGGTACACCGCGCCCTCGTGCACGGTGGAGTAGGCGCGCTCACGCTCGGCCAGTCCGAGGACGTCTCCGCTCGAGGCGTCGACCACGAGGAACGCGTCGGGCGAGGTGGAGCGGAGCGGGACGCGCGCCGCCGGTGCTTCCTTGCCGGCCCACACCCAGCCGTGTTGCGTCTGCCGGAGCTCCGGCACGTGCGGTGCCCGCTCGAGGGCCTCCCGGCCGAGTGTCGCCGCGTCGTCGTCGTCGAGCGGAGCCTCGAACGCGGCAGCGGCGACGTGCCCGTCGAGGACGCGCGGGTTGGCGTGGTCGAGGATCGCCGCCTCCACCCGCCGCTCGAGCAGGGCCGGCGGCTCGCGCATGAAGTACTGGTCGAGCGCGTCCTCGGAGGCGATGAGGATCGCGAGGCCGTGGCCGCGGCGGCCGGCGCGTCCCCACTGCTGGCGGAGGCTCGCGACGGTGCCGGGGAAGCCGACCGAGATCGCGCAGTCGAGATCGCCGATGTCGATGCCCAGCTCGAGCGCGTCGGTCGACGTGACGCCGAGCAGGTCGCCCTCGACGAGACGCCGCTCGATCTCGCGCCGCTGCTGCGGCGTGTAGCCCGCACGGTACGGCGCGAGCCGCTGGGCGGTCTTCGCATCGAGCCGGTCAACTGCGAAGCGGTGGATGAGCTCGGCAGACTTGCGGCTCTTGGCGAAGCAGATCGTTCGCAGGCCGCGGCCGGCGAGCCCTGCGAGCAGTCGCGACGCCTCGCCGAGCGCGCTCGCCCGCAACCCGAGCTCCGCGTCGAGGAGCGGAGGGTTCCAGAGCGCCACCGTCCGCTCGGCGCGCGGCGCTGCGTCGTCCTCCACGACCGTCGCGTTCTGGCCCGTGAGTGCACGCGCGAGCTCGCCTGCGTTCGCGATGGTCGCCGAGGCGAGGAGGAACTGCGGCTCGGTGCCGTAGATTCGCGCGAGCCGGCGCAGCCGCCGCAGGACGTTCGCGACGTGCGAGCCGAAGACGCCGCGGTAGACGTGCGCCTCGTCGACGACGACGAATCGGAGGTTGTGGAGGAAGTCGCCCCACAGGTCGTGCCTCGGCAGGATGCCGATGTGGAGCATGTCGGGGTTCGTGAGCACGAGGTTCGCCCAGCCGCGGATTTGGCGCCGCCGCTCGGTGGGCGTGTCGCCGTCGTAGATCGCCGCGCGGACCGCGGCGACGCCGAGCGCGCCGAGCGAGCGCGCCTGGTCCTGCGCGAGCGCCTTCGTCGGGTAGAGGTAGAGGGCGCGTGCGTGCCGGTCGGCGGCGAGCGCGTCGAGGACCGGCAGGTTGAAGGCAAGCGTCTTGCCCGATGCGGTGCCCGTGGTGACGATGACGTTGCCGCCGCCCCGCGCCGCGCCGTACGCCTCGGCCTGATGCGCGTAGAGCTCGTGGATGCCGCCGCGCGTGAGCGCTTCCCGCACAGCCGGCTGGAGCGTGGCGGGCAGCGGCGCCGTCCGCGCCTCGCGCGCGGCCTCGGTTGCGAGGTGGGCGAGCTCGTCCCCCGCGAGCAGGTCGTGCCAGGTGGTGGTGGTGGCGCTCACCGGCGCCATCTGGACGCGAGCGCGAACGAGTATTCGCGCTCGGCGGGCTCCTCGATGCGCTCGAGCCGCAGGCCGGCGTCGAGGAAGGTCTGCAGGAAGAGGCCGAGCGGCAGGTGGCTCGCTCCGACCCTGATCCGCACGCCGGAGCCGCGCCAGATGCCTGGAGCCTCGTCGTAGCGGCCCGTCTTGCGATACCAGTCCGGGTGGAGCTCGGGGGCCTTCCGCTCTACGTCGTAGACCGAGTGCGGGCCGACGAAGCACGGATGGGCGCCGACGTAGACGAACGGCGACCCCGGACGGAGCACGCGCACGACCTCTCGAACGAGGTTGGTGAAATCGTCGACGTCCGTGTGGGTGAAGACCGAGATCGCGGCGTCGAACGACCCGTCCTCGAACGGGAGCGCGGATGCGTCCGTGTGAACTGTCCGCACCCCTTTCGCCGCCGCCCGGCGGAGCATGTCCTCGGAGACGTCGACGCCGGTCACCGTCCAGCCGAGCCCGGCGAGCCCCGCCGAATACGCGCCGGTTCCGCACCCGATGTCGATCAGGGCGCCCGGCGCATCCTCGAGCAGGCGGACGAGCGTCTCCCACGTCTCGCTCTCGAGCGGCGCCGGCTGGAACTCGGTGTCGTACCAGTCCGCGATGCCGTCGTAGCGCGCCCGCCCCATGCGGCGATGCTAGCCCTGCCTATCGGAGGTGGAGCGCCTTAGGTCTCGCTGAACAGTGTCAGCTGGATCCCGTCCGGCGCGCGCAGGCGGGCGTTGCGGCCGCCCCAGGGCGGCACGACCGGCGCCGCCTCCGCTTCCGCTCCGGCCGCGACCAGGCGAAGCGCCGTTCCGTCGAGGTCGTCGACCTCGACTGCGAGTCGGACGGGTCCCGACACGCGACGACCGGCTTCGATGCGGTCGACGCTCTCCGCTTGCCCCTCGTCGAACAGCTCGAGCGTCGCGTGTCCGGCTTCGAGCAGGATCACGCGTCCGTCCTCGCCGCTCCAGTCCGCGAGCTGCTCGAACCCGAGTGCGTCACGATAGAAGGCGACGGCCGCTTCGAAGTCGGGGACGGTGAGGACGACGCGGAACTCCATTGCGGCCACTAACGCAGCTCGCGCACGGATCCATCCCGCCCGATGACGAGAACCCGCGCTGCGTCGATCCCCGCGAGGTTGGCCCCGGCCGGGGCTACGACGGCATCGAAACGGCCTTCGGGACGATCGACGGGCTCTGCTCCTCGCTGTCGCGCCCGCTCGGCGTGGGACGGATCCGCCTCCACGACGACGACCTCCCAGCCCGCGAGCTCGAGCGGGCGCGCATGGATGCCCGCGAAGCCGAGCTCGAGCACGCGCCCGGGTCCGTCTCCGAGCAACTCGAGGATCCGCGGCGTCGTGCTCGCGGCAAGGGCAGGCGACAGTCTTCGCACGTGCAGACGCTAACGTTCGGCCACCGGGGTGCCTCGCGGAGAGGCTGAGATCACACCCGTCGAACCTGATCCGGGTCATGCCGGCGAAGGGAGTGCGTTGGTTCCACGCTGCATCACGATCGCGGGCTCCGATTCCGGCGGAGGGGCCGGGATCCAGGCCGACCTGAAGGCGTTCGCCGCGGCGGGCGTCCACGGTAGGTCGGCCATCGTCGCCATCACGGCGCAGAACACGCGCGAGGTGACAGCCGTCCACGAGCTGCCGCCGTGGTTCGTCCAGGCCCAGCTCGACGCGGTCGCGAGCGACATCGGGATCGACGCCGCGAAGACCGGGATGCTCTACTCCCGCGCGATCGTGGAGACCGTCGCCGAGTGGCTCGAGGGACGCGGGCTGCCGCTCGTCGTCGACCCGGTCGTGGTCGCGAGCTCGGGCGCTCGCCTGCTGGAGGACGAAGCCGTCGACCTGCTCGTCCGCCGTCTCTTCCCGCTCGCGACCGTGGTCACGCCGAACCTGCTCGAGGCGCGGGCGCTCGCCGGCTCGGACGGGGCGCCCGCAGAGCTGGCCGAGGCACTCGTCGGGCTCGGCGCACCGGCTGCGCTCGTCACCGGCGGCCACGGGGAGGAGGCGGTCGATCACCTCTTCGACGGGAGGGAGCACCACGAGATCCCGTTCGAGCGCAGTGACGTCCCCGCCACGCACGGCGCCGGGTGCACGCACTCCGCGACGCTCGCCGCCCTCCTCGCACGCGGGTGCTCGCTGCTCGAGGCGGCACGCGGCGCCGCTGCCGCCGCGTCGCGTGCGGTAACGCTCGGGCATCCTGAGATCGGCAGTGGCGACGGGCCGGTCGACGTTCTGGGAGTGTCCGTGCAATGACCGTCTCCCCGGGAGCCACGTTGCGCGAGCTGCGCGAGCGGAAGCCGCTGATCCACCAGATCACGAACTACGTCGTCATGAACGAGACCGCGAACGCGACCCTCGCCCTCGGCGCGCTGCCGGTCATGGCGCACGCGCCGGAGGAGGTCGAGGAGATGGTCGGGCTCGCGTCGGCGCTCGTGCTCAACATCGGCACGCTCTCGGAGCACTGGATCGAGGCGATGCTCCTCGCCGGTCGCGCGGCGAGCGCGCGAGGGATCCCGGTCGTCCTCGACCCGGTCGGCGCCGGCGCCACGCGATACCGCACCGACACGGCGCGGCGGATCCTCGACGAGGTCGGTGTCACCGATCTGCGCGGCAACCAGGGCGAAATCGCGACGCTCGCCGGTACCGAGGCGGAGGTGCGCGGCGTCGAGTCGATGACCACGGGTCTCGAGCCGGCGGCGCTCGCCCTTGGTGCGGCGCGGCAGCTGGGCCTTGTCGCCTCGGTGACCGGGCCCATCGACCACGTTTCGGACGGCGAGCGAGTCCTCGACGTTGCGAACGGCCATCCCTTGCTCGCCGCCGTCACGGGCACGGGCTGCATCTCCTCCGCGCTCACCGGCTGCTTCCTCGCTGTGAAGCCGGAGGAGCCGCTCGAGGCGGCGGCCGAGGCGCTCGCCGCGCTCGGCGTCGCGGCGGAGGACGCCGCGGCTGGGGCCGGCGGCCCGGGCACCTTCCACGCGCGGCTCTACGACGCGCTCGCGGCACTCGATCCGGACACGCTGGACGGGCGGGCGCGGTTCTCGGAAACGTGACAACCCTCGCCGAGCTTGGTGAGTTCGGGCTCCTCGCCGAGCTCGAGCGGCGAGGGCTCGCGGAGGGAATCGAGCACGACGCCGCCGTCGTCGAGGGGCTCGTCGTGACGCAGGACGCGCTCGTCGAGGGAGTCCACTTCCGCTTCGACCTCCTCGACTGGCGCGAGCTCGGTGCGCGAGCGGTCGCGGTCAACCTCAGCGACCTCGCCGCTTCGGGCGCCTATCCGCTCGCGCTGCTTGTCTCGGTGGGGCTGCCGCCCGAGACCGAGCTCGAGGACGTGGTCGAGCTCTACGCCGGCCTGAACGAGCGCGGCGTGCCGGTGCGCGGCGGCGACACGACTCGCGCGGACCGCATCGTGCTGGCCGTGACGGCGCTCGGTCGCTCGGAACGCGTCC
>VAXA01000157.1 GCA_005883365.1 Actinomycetota bacterium | reverse complement strand
GGCCCTTGTTGGGCCCGCCGTACTTCGCCGAGACCGTCTTGATGTCGGCCGACGGCACGCCGGCCATATCCCAGTCGATCTGGTTCTTCTCGATCTGGAGCAGCGAAGCCTCACCGTTCGAGTTCGGGAAGCTGTTGATCACGATCTGGTTCGGGTTCGCCAAGCGGGAACCGTGGTAGTACTTGTTCCGCTTCAGCACCGTCAGGCGCCCGGGCTGGTTCGTCGCGATGTAGTACGGACCGGCCGACGGGTACTTGAGGATGCCGCCCGAGCTCTTCGTGTACTTCATGTTCGGCTTCACGGCGTTGAACCACTGCATGCCGAGAATGTTGACGAACGTCGGGTTGGGCTTCACCAGATGGAAGGTGAGCGTGAGCCCCTTCGCACTGATGCCCGAGATGCGGGCAGCCTTGCCGTCGGTGAACTTCTGCGCACCGACGACCATCTTGTTCAGCTGGTCGAAGATGCCGTACTGCGCGTACATCTTCGGGCTCAGGATGCGCTCCCAAGCACGCTGGTACGACGCAGCCGTGACCGGCGAGCCGTCACTGAACCGCAGGCCGCTGCGAAGGTGGAATGTGATCGTCTTGCCGTTCTTCGAGAACGTCGGGAACGCCTTGGCGGCCTCCGGGAACAACTGCGAGCCGGCCTGCCCCGCCTTGTTCGGGAAGTTCACGAGGTTCAGACCGGTCGAGTAGAGCACCTCCCAGTCGTTCGTGACGTAGGCGAGGCCCGGGTCGAGCGTGTCGAACGCGCCGGCCGACTGGTTCACCCGCAGCGTGCCGCCGCGAAGTGCCTTGGAGGAGCTTGCCTTCTGCGTCGCAGAGGAGGCAACCCCCACAGTCGTCGCCGCGATCAGCAACGCAACTCCCATGCACAACAACAGCAGGGAGAGCATGTGCTTCCTGCGCATATGACTCCTTCCATCGCGGGTCCGCTCGCCCTCACGAACGGCCCGATTGAGGTGAGTGAGAGACACCAGCTACTAGTGAGACGATTCGCTGTCGAAAGAGTTAGAGCGTGCCGCGCGGATCGAACGCGTCGCGGAGGCCGTCGCCGAGCAGGTTGAACGCGATCGTCGTGAAGAGGATGGCGAAGCCCGGGAAGAGCAGGATCCAGACGTCCGTCTGGTAGAACTGCGGCGCATTCGACAACAGGGTGCCCCAGCTTGCCTGTGACGGGTCGATGCCCAGGCCGAGGAACGAGAGGCCTGCCTCGCCAAGGATGTTCTGGGCGACGAGGATGCTCGAGTAGACGATGATCGGCGCCACGAGGTGGGGCAGCAGGTGCGACTTCATGATCCGCCAGTCGCTCGCTCCGGTCATCCGCGCCGCCTCGACGAACTCCTTCTCGCGCAGCGAAAGCACGACCCCGCGCATGATCCTGGCCGGATAGAACCAGCCGAACGCGCTGAAGATCAGCGCCAGGGTGAAGACGCCGTGGGGCAGGAAACCGAGCGTGATGGCGTTCAGCCGGTTCCCGGCGACGATCTGCAGCGCGATGACGAACAGCAGGTACGGGAACACCATCACGACGTTGATCATCTGCGAGATGACGGTGTCGACCCAGCCGCGGAAGTACCCGCTGATCAGGCCCATCAGGACTCCGAGCGAGACCGAGCCGAAGGTGGCGAAGATCCCGACCTCGAGCGACACCTGCGCGCCGTAGAGGATGCGCAGGAACATGTCGCGGCCGAGCTGGTCGGACGCGCCGAGGATCATCAGCGTGTGCTTGTGGACGCCGGGCTCGCCGACGTAGTCCGCCGTCGAGATGTGCGACCAGGGCCCGACCGGAAGGAAGTCCTTGACGCCGTAGCCGAACTGGGTGGTCGGGCCGTGGCCGAGGAGATGGGCTGCGAGCGGAGCACCGCCGAAAGCTGCGGCGAAGAGGAAGACGATGAAGCCGAAGCTGACGACGGCGAGCTTGTCGCGGCGGAAGCGGATGAAGACGAGTTCCCAGTAGCCGCGTGCCTTGACCACTTCCGCCTCAGCCGGGGGGCCGAGCGGGATCTCAACCGCAGACGGAGTGTCGACGCGTACCGTCACGACCGCGGGGAAAGTATCTCAAAGCACGCCAGGTTGCCACCCATTCGTATCCAATTGGACGTTCCGCGGCCTTCGGAAGTTAGCCCCTGAGGGCCGCGAACCAGTCGAGCGCTGCGGGGTTGGCGAGGGAGTCGCGGCTCGCCACCTCGTCGGCGGGCGCGCCCATCAACAGCCGCTTGACGGGTACCTCGAGGATCTTGCCCGAGAGCGTGCGCGGGATCTCGGGGGCCGCCACCACCTCGTCGGGCACGTGGCGGGGCGAGCAGTCGTCGCGAATCCGGCGGCGGATCTCGGACTCGAGCCGGTCGTCGAG
>VAXA01000159.1:3544-6773 GCA_005883365.1 Actinomycetota bacterium | reverse complement strand
CGGGCGTCGACGGCTTCGCCGTCGACGCTTCCAGCGTTCAGCTCGAGACGCGTGTACAGCGAGGCGAGCAGGAGCGGCAGAGCCGCTTCCGACACACGGACGCGCGTCGGCATTGCGTCCGCGAGCTCTGCGAGACGCTCGTGCTCGACAAGCTGCCGGACGAACGCGTGGAGTACGGGACGGTCCATGACGAAGGGCGGAACCGGCCGGTTCCGCTGCGATCGATGGTAACGGGCCGCCTCAGGGCATACGCTCCCAGGACGTGAGTGGGGTCGGTCGCTTCGGGCCGCTGAAAGAGCGGCCGTTCAGGCTTCTCTGGTTTGCCCGGACAGGGTCGTCGGTCGGCGACTCCCTCATCCCGGTTGCGCTCGCGTTCGCCGTGATCGGGATCCACGGGGGCGCGCTGGGCCTCGGCGCCGTGCTCGGAGCTCGCACGGTGGCGCTCGGCACCTCCACGATCGTGGGCGGCGTCTGGGCCGACCGGCTACCGCGCCGGGCGGTGATGGTCTCAGCCGATCTCCTCCGCTTCGCCACCGAGGCCGCGACCGCGGTGCTGCTCCTCGAAGGCACCGCCCATGTCTGGCAGCTCGCGGTTCTCCAGTCGGCGGCCGGCGTGGGTGCCGGCTTCTTCACCCCCGCGTCGACCGCTCTCGTCCCGCAAGCCGTCAGCGCGGGCAACTTGCAGAAGGCGAACTCGCTGCTCTCGATGTCCGAGAGCGGGACGCGCATCTTCGGGCCGGTGGTCTCGGCCGCGATCGTTGCCGGCGCCGGGCCGGGTTGGTGCTTCGCGGTCGATGCGGCGAGCTTCCTCGTCAGCGCGTCGTTCGTCGGCGCGATGCGCGTCGAGGCGCATCTCCCTCCCGTGGCCCAGCGCTTCTGGCGCGACGTCGCCGACGGCTGGAGTGAGGTTCGGCGGCACCGTTGGCTGACGGCCGGCTTCCTTGGCTTCGCCCTCGGCAACCTCGGGATCGGGATCTACCTCGTGCTCGGCCCGTTCGTGGCGAACGACCATCTCGGCGGCACGGTGGCGTGGGGCCTGATCATCGGCGCGATCCCCGTCGGCGGTCTGCTCGGCGCGTTCGTCGCCTACCGGATGCGGCCCGAACACCCCGTGGCGACAGCGTTCGCGATCTGGTCGCTCTGCGGCGTGCTGCCGTTCTCGCTCGTCCGGCCGTTCCCCCTCCCCGTGGTCGTGGTGGCGGCGGCGATCCTCGGAGCCTCCATCCTCATCGGCAACGCGCTCTGGGAGACGGCGATGCAGCAGCACGTGCGACCCGATCGCCTCGCCCGGGTGGCCTCGATCGACGCGCTCCTCTCCATCGGCCTGATGCCGATCGGGCAGGCGCTCGCCGGCGCGGTCGCGGCCGGGGTCGGCACGCCCGAGACGCTCCTGCTCGCGGGAACGCTGATGTGCGTGCCGAACCTCGTCGTCGTCGTGTTCGTGCGGGAGGTGCGCAGCGTGCGACGCCGCGACGAGCCGGAGCCGGAAGCAGAGCCGGCGCTCTCAGCTTTCTAAGGCAGGCCTCTGGCCGCGCTCGCGCTCCTCGCCGATGAAGAGCGCCCGCCGCGTCCAGTGGGGTAGCCACCAGTTCGCATTGCCGAGCAGGCGCATCAACGCCGGCACGAGCAGGGCGCGGATCACGGTCGCGTCGAAGATGATCCCCGAGGCGAGACCGATCGCGAACTCCTTGATCTCGAAGCCCGGGCTCGAGGAGAGGACGAGGAACGCAAACATCAGGATGAGCGCTGCGCTCGTGACGAGCTTCCCGGTCCGCGCGAGGCCGAGCTCGATCGCCCCCTCGGTGGACCCGGTCTCGTCGTACGCCTCGCGCATCCGGGTGAGCATGAAGACCTCGTAGTCCATCGAGAGGCCGAAGAGGAAGGCGAAGATCATCAGCGGGATCCAGGCAGTGATCGCCTGCGTCGCCGTGATGTTCCAGAGCGACGAGCCGTGGCCCTCCTGGAAGATGAAGACGACGATCCCGAACGCGGCGCCGAGCGAGACGAGGTTGAGGATCGCCGCCTTGATCGGCAGCACGATCGACCGGAAGGCCCGCGTCAGCAGGACGAGCGTCAGCACGAGCACGAACGCCAGCACGTACGGGAAGTTGCCGTAGACGGCGTGCACGAAGTCGCGGTCGACCGCCGGCACGCCGCCGAGCGTCCCACTGGTTCCGTTCAACGTGCCGTTGACGCGGTCGATGGTCCCCTGGATCCCGGGCGCGGCCCCGTCGATGGAGGGAAAAGCCTCAACGAGCGTGTCCTGGCCACGGTGCCAGCCGGGGCCGGGCGGCACCGTCGCACCGACGATGCCGGGCACGGTCCGCTCCTTCGCCGCGATCGCCTGGGCGTTGCCGCCATTCTCGACGAGCGTCACGAACGGCTTCATCACGCCGGGTGAGATGCCGGCGTCGGCGAGCAGCGTCCGCCCCGCGATGGCGGTGCCCGTGCCGGGGAAGTTCTTCAGCTGGGACTCATTCGGATTCAGCTGGACGCCGAGCACGACGAGGACGGCCACGATCGCCGCGCCGATGGTCGCGATCGTCCACGGGCGCCGCAGGACGAAGCGAGCCCAGCGGCCCCAGGCGCCGTCCTCGGGGTGGCCGTGGTCGAGGAACCGCTTCGGCAGCAGCCGCACGCTGTTGATCCGCTCGCCGAGTGTCGCGAGCAGGGCCGGCATCAGCGTGATCGCCGCGAGCACCGAGACGGCGGGGATCAGCATCCCGCCGATCCCGATCGAGCGGATGAACGGCAGCGGCAGGATGACCATGGAGAGGAGGCCCACGGCGACGGTCGACCCCGAGACGATCACCGAGCGGCCGGCGTGGGTCATCGTCTCCACGAGCGCCGTCTCGACGTCCTCCCCCTCGCGCAGCTCGTCGCGGAAGCGGAAGATCATCAGCAGCGCGTAGTCGATCGCCACGCCGAGCCCGACGAGCGCGATCAGGAACTCGACGATGATCGAGACGTTCGTGATGTAGGTCAGCGCCCAGACGAGCGTGAACGTGTTGAGGATCGCGGCAGCGGCGACGGCGACCGGGATCAGGATCGCGGGCAGCGTGCCGAAGACGAAGAGGAGGATCACGAGCGCGCCCAGGCCTCCGATCACCGCCTCGACGAGGACGTTCCCACCGCCCCCGCCGTGCGTGCTCGCCTCCTCGAGTGGATCGTGGCCGGTCACCTGTACCTGGATCGCCCTCGGCAGCCCACGGGCGGCGGCCGTGCGCAG
>VAXA01000159.1:0-3523 GCA_005883365.1 Actinomycetota bacterium | reverse complement strand
AGACGTACATGAGGTCGTGCGTCGAGAAGTACGAGCTCGTCCGGGCGCCGGGCATCGCCGCGGCCGCCCGCCGCATGGCGGCTGCGATCGCCCCGCTCTTCGTCGCGTCGCCGGCCGTGTGGAAGACCACCACGTCCGGGGGCCGAACGCCGGTGCCGAACGCCTTCAGCGTCCGCTGGTTCGTCTCGTAGGCGGACTTCCCCGGGATCGAGAAGCTCTGGTACCAGCGCTTGGAGACCTGCCCCGCGGCGAAGCCGCCGAAGAGCGTGAGGACGATCCAGGCGCCGATCACCTTCCGGCGGTTCCGGGCGATCAGATGAGCGAGTTTGCCGAGCAGAGACGAGTCAGCCTGTGCCATGCCACCTCACGTTCGTTTTGTCATGAATCGTGCATTGCTAAATCGTTCGGTAGCTGTACCATATCCGCGTGGGCGCGCGCAACCCTGAAGTCGCCGAGCCGGCGGCGCCGCCGTTCCGGAGCGTCGCCTTCCTGCTCTCGAGCCTCGGCTACGCGATCTCGCGGCGCTTCCACCAGGTGCTCGGGCCGCTGGAGCTCGAGCCCGGCGAGTTCGCCCTCCTCCGAGCGGTCGCGGCGAACGAAGGCGAGCCGCAGAACGCGCTCGCCGAGCGGCTGCACATCTCCCCGAGCTGGATGGTCGCGGTCGTCGACCAGCTCGAAAGGCGCGAGCTGCTCGCGCGTACGCCACACGCACGCGACCGCCGCGTCCGGAACCTCCACCTGACCGCCGCCGGCAAGAAGCTCCTAAGGCAAGCGGAAAGGCGAGCGCAGCAGTTCGATCGCCAGGTGACCGATCCGCTGAGCGAGACAGAGCTGCAGCAGCTACTCGAGCTGCTCGGACGAGTCGCCTCCGGCCTCGGGCTGGAACCCGGAGCGCACGCCGCCATGCGCGAGCGCGGCTGAGATCAGCGCCGGTTGACCTGGACCTGGGCGCGCTCGACGCCCTCGGCGTCGAGCGTCTCGACGGCGTCCGCGGCACGCGCGACGAGCGCCTCCGCGTCCTCGTGCGGCTCGAAGTTCGCGAGGACCGACGCGGAGCCGCAGAAATTCCTGTGTCTTCAGGTGCTGCGCGATCGAGCGCAGGCCGTTGTGCCCCGCAAGGCCGCCGCCCAGCCGTAGTTGAAGCCGGCCGAGCTCGAGGTCGCTCTCGTCGTGAACGACGAGGACAGCGTCGGGCGCGACCTTGAAGTACGCCGCCGCGGCACCCACCGAGCGGCCCGACTCGTTCATGTACGTCTCGGGCGTGAGCAGCGCGATCTTGTGACCGTCGAGCCGGATCTCCGCGATCCGTCCTGAGAACTTCGAGCGCCAGGAGCCGCCGTGCCGGCGCGCGAGCTCGTCCGCGACCATCGCGCCCACGTTATGACGGTTGCGCGCGTACTCGCGACCCGGGTTGCCCAGCCCCACGACGAGCAGGTCGAGCGAGGACCCCTGGCGGCGCGGCCAAAGCCGCATGCTACGGGTCCGCCCGGGGGTGAAGGTGCTCTCGGGGGCGGTCTGAGCCAAGCGAGGGCGTGGCCGCGGCCGCAGTGCAGGCCGGCAGCCTGTGCAAGGTCGCGGGCGCGACCTCGCGCCGTGCGCAGGCCGCCATCCGGGAGTGCCTGCACCCCTGGGCGGGCACGTTAGCCCTCGGCGGTGTCTTCGTCGCCGGAGGCCTCCGCCTCCGACTCGTCCGGAGCAGCCTCCTCGCCCTCGGCCCCCTCCTCGCCCTCGGCCGCCTCGGCCTCCATCTCGGCGAGCTCCTCCTCGGTGGGCTCGGGCTCGACGATCTTGGTCGGCGCGGTGAGCGTGGCGACGACCATCTCCGGATCGTCGAGGAACGTGACGCCATCCGGCGCGGTGAGGTCCGTGATGCGCAGCGTCGCGCCGATCTCCATGCCCGAGACGTCGAGCTCGAGATGCTCCGGAACCTCGAGCGGCAGTGCCTCGACCGTCACTTCGCGCAGCGGCTGCGAGAGCACTCCGCCCTCGCGCACACCCGGCGCATCGTCACCGCCGAAGAGTTGCACCGCGACCGAGGCCTGGATCGCCCGATCGAGCCGCACCTCCTGGAGGTCGACGTGTGTGACACCGCCGCGCACGGGATCGACCTGGTACTCCTTGAGGATCGACGCGTGCGTCTCACCCTTGCCGTCGATCTCGACGTCGAGGATCGCGTGCAGCCCGCCCCCGCCGGTCAGCGCGCGGCGGAGCTCCCGCTCGGCGATGGAGATCGCGACCGGCTCGCCGTTGCCGTAGAGGACGCCCGGCACGAGTCCCTCCTTGCGGAGGCGGCGCGACTCGGACGAGCCGAGACCCTCGCGCTGGACGACGACGAGCTTGGTGCGTTCTCCGGCCATTCCGGCGCCGGAGTGTAGCCGAGAGGCGCTCCGGTACCGTCCGCCACGTGGGCTTCGAGGATCTCCTCGCGGGCTGGGACGGCGAACATGCGGTAGTCCGCCACGACGCCGAGAGCGGAGCCTGGATCTTCGTCTGCGTCCACTCGACCGTGCTCGGGCCGGCCGGCGGCGGCACGCGGATGCGGGTCTACCCCGCGCCGGCCGACGGCCTCGCCGACGCGATGCGCCTGTCGGGAGCGATGACGTGGAAGATGGCGGCGGCCGGAATGCCACGCGGCGGCGGCAAGGCGGTGCTCGCCGTGCCGGAGCTACCAGTGGGCGAGCCGCGCAAGCGGCTGCTGCGGCGCTACGGCGCGCTCGTCGCATCGCTCGGCGGCACCTACCGAACGGCGGGCGACATGAACATCTCGCCGGAGGATCTCGACGTCGTCGCCGAGACCTGTCCGTGGGTCTACGGGACGACTCACGGCGGCGGCAACAGTGGCCGCGGCACGGCCCGCGGCGGGCTGCACGCGATCCGCGCGACGGTGGAGCACCTCTTCGGCACGCCGGACCTCGCCGGCCGAAGCGTCCTCGTGCAGGGCGCGGGCTCGGTCGGGGCGGTTCTCGCGCGAGAACTGGCCGGGGCCGGCGCGCGTGTGCTCGTCAGCGATATCGAGGAGCAGCGCGCTGCCGCGACCGGCTGCGAGACCGTGCCGCCCGAGCGCGCGCTTGAGACGGAGGTGGACGTCTACTCCCCCTGCGCAGTCGGCGGCACGCTCAACGCAGAGTCCATCCCTCGCCTCGCCTGCCGCGCGATCGCCGGCTGCGCGAACAACCAGCTCGCCGAGCCACAGGATGCGGAGCGGCTGCGCGAGCGGGGCATCCTCTACGCGCCGGACTTCGTCGTCAACGCCGGCGGGATCGTCCAGCTCATCGGGCTCGAGGACGAGAGCTGGGACGAGGCGCAGCTGGAGGAGCGGCTCGCGGGAATCGGCAACACCTTGCGCACGCTCTTCGCGGAGGCCGAGGCCGAAGGCATAACGCCCGCCGACGCCGCCGACCGCCTCGTGCGCCGGCGCCTCGCTGCTTAAAAGAGCTGGTTCTGTGAGCGTCGTGACGGCCTGCGACGTTCGATGCCAGCATGTGCCGATTTGCAGGGATTTCCCTTGTTTCGGGACGATTCC
>VAXA01000158.1 GCA_005883365.1 Actinomycetota bacterium | reverse complement strand
TCGGCGCGGACCAGCACTGTCTTCCCCGCGACCTCGGCGTCGCGAACCGAGCGCGGCGTCCGCACGGCTCCTCCTCCTACGCAGCCACCGGCGAGGGCAGCGTCTGACCGATCCTCGCGACGAGATCAACGAGGCGACAGCTGTAGCCCCACTCGTTGTCGTACCAGGAGAAGACCTTCACCAGGTTCCCGTTCGCCATCGTCAGGTCGCTGTCGAAGATCGACGAGTACGAGGAGTGGACGATGTCGGTCGAGACGATCGGCTCGTCGGTGTACTGGAGAATCCCCTCGAGGTCGCCGGTGTCGGCCTGCGACCGGAAGAGCTCGTTGACCTCCGCGGTCGTCGGCTCCGAGCCGACCTGGACGACGAGGTCGACGATCGAGCCGGTCGGCACCGGCGCGCGCATCGACATGCCGTCGACCTTGCCCTTGAGGTCGGGCAGCACGACCCCGATCGCACGGGCCGCGCCGGTCGACGTCGGGATGAGGTTGATGGCGGCGGCACGAGCGCGGCGGAGGTCCTGGTGCGGCAGGTCCAGGACGTGCTGGTCGTTCGTGTACGCGTGGATGGTCGTCATGAACCCGCGCTCGATCCCGTAGGCCTCGTGCAGGATCTTCGCGACCGGCGCGACGCAGTTCGTCGTGCAGGACGCGTTCGAGACGATGTGATGCTGTTCCGGGTCGTACTCGCGGTCGTTGACGCCGAGCACGACGGTGATGTCCGGATCCGTGGCCGGAGCCGAGATGACGACCTTTCTCGCACCCGCCTGGAGGTGCTTCTCGGCGTCCGGGCGCTTGGTGAACAGCCCGGTCGACTCGATCGCGACGTCGACGCCGAGATCCGCCCACGGCAGGTCGGCCGGGTCGCGCTTGGAGAGGAGCTTGATCTCGTGCCCGTCGATGTTGATCACGCCGTCGCCGGCCTCGACCGGCACAGCGAGAGTGCCGAGGACGGAGTCGTGCTTGAGCAGGTGGGCCATCGTGCGCGCGTCGCCGATGTCGTTCGCCGCCACGATCTCGAAGTCACCGCCCTGCTGGAGCTGGGCACGAAGGAAGTTGCGGCCGATGCGGCCGAAACCGTTGATCCCGACCCTGGTCTTCGCCATCACTGTGCCTCTCTCGTAGTCGGTTGCGAACCGAGTCTAACCACGCCGGTGCGGGAGAAAATCCGCATCTTCCCGCAGTGCCGGCGCGGTTTCCGAGCGGCAGCGGCGGGCGGACCGGGAAGCTCCGAGGACGACCCTCCCGGTCCCTCACCCGCTCGAGACCTGACGGCAGACGGGGTCTGAATCCGCCGTCGGACGAGCAGGACCCGCCGAGCCGAGTATGACTCCTGGGTTGTTGCCGCGCCAGAAGACTTGCAACGGATAACGACGCAGTTCAGGAGCGGGAAAGCTCCTGCAAACGGCGGAGTCGCCGGTACGCGGCCGCCTTCGAGAGGCCGGGCTTGCAGCGGCGGGCTAGCTCCGCGGTCGAGGCGGTCGGGTGGCGCAGACGGAGGAGCGCGATCTCCTGCAATTCGTCCGGAAGCGCGTCGAGATCCAGACGATGCAGCGCCTCGAGCTGGGCATGTGCGGCCCGGCTCGTGCGCACGAGGTTCGCGTGGTCGGCGTTGGCGAGGCGGTTCGCGTCGGCCCGCGTGGCCGCGAGGACCGCCTGCTCCTCGAGGGCGAGGACGAGGTCGACGGCACCGGCAACGACGAGGACGTCGGCGATCGCCTCCGTTCCCTTCGCATAGGCGGCCGCGTGAGAGCTCCGCTCCTGGACGTGGAGCTCGCCGCCGAGCCGTGCGACGAGAGCGGTGAGGAACCGCGCTCCCTCGCCCTCCGCGGTCCGGATCTCGAGGTGCGGATCCCTCGGCCCGGTGAGCGTCCCCGAACCGAGCAAGGCGCCGCGAAGGTAGGCGGCGGCGCAGCAGCGGCGGGCGACGACGCGGTGGGGCGGGCGGCCGAGCGGCCGGTGCGACCGGTCGAGCACGCCGGCCCGGTGGAGCGTGGAGTAGGCGCCGTCCGTCCCCTCCACGTGGAGTTGGAAGCGCGTCGCCTTGTCGAACGCCGTGCGCGGGTAAGTGCGGATCTCGGAGGTGACCTCGAGCGCTCGCAGCAGTGCGAACGCACGGCGGGCGACGGTCGAGCTCGAGACGTCGAGGTGGACGTCGACGCTGCCGCGCCCCCGGAGATGCGCGCGCCCGGCAACGTGGAAGAGCCCCGAGAGCTCGGCGAGCCGGTCGCACTCGCGCGCGGGCGCGATCGCCGCGAGCTCCTCGCGCAGGTCGTCAGAGAGCATCCGGGTATCCCTCGAGGGCGAGCAGCCGCCGTTTGTAGTCGACGCCGTAGGAGCCGTAGGAGCCGAGGCCGTCGGCGGCGACGACGCGGTGGCAGGGGACGAAGAGGGAGAGTCGGCTGCGAGCGCAGAAGGTCCCGGCCGCCCGGGCGGCGCCGGGTGCACCGGCGAGCGCGGCGAGCTCGCCGTACGAGACAACCTCGCCGCGGGGCACCGTGCGGAGCGCAGCCGCGCAACGGCCGAAGAAGGCGGTCTCGTAGTCGAGGTCGACCGGCACCTCCACGAGCGGCGTGCGCTCGCCGGCGAAATACGCCTGCAGCAACTGCACCACTTCCGCCACGAAGCCTTGATCTCCGCCTGACGGTTCGTGTGATACGAGGGCCCCAACCCCAACCCCAGGGTGGGTGGGGGTTTGGGATGGATTTGTGGAGACA
>VAXA01000156.1 GCA_005883365.1 Actinomycetota bacterium | reverse complement strand
CCCCCGGGTTCGGCATGACTCCCGCCGTAGCCCCGCAGGTCCGGGGCCACGATCGAATGCCCCCTCTGCGCGAGCGTCGGGATCAGATACCGCCAGCAGTAGTGCGTCTGCGGGAAGCCGTGCAACAAGAGCACCGGCTCGCCGCTCCCGGCGGTCGCAACGAGATAGTCCGCGCCTCCAACCCGGTGGCGCACGTAGCGCACGTTCTCGATCGGACCGGTGATCATGGGAGCTGCGTCATGTCTCCTTTGAGGAGGTAGGGGCCGTTGTCGGTGGGTGTGATCGTGGCGTCCTTCACCGTTTCTCGTCTGGTTGTTTGCGCGCCTGCCAGATTGTGCGAGCAGGCGCGCAGTGACGCGTCAGCAGATCAGTGGCCGGGCGGCGGGCCGGGAGGGCCGAGGATCACCATCCCGTTGGATTCGGCGATTGGGAGCAGCCGCTCCATGTCGGGGGAGCGTAAAGCCCGCGGCTGCAGCACCCGCTCGGTCGCCGGTTCGCCGACCTCGCGTAGGAAGCCCTCGAAGTCGAAGGGCTGGAAACCGATTAGCGCCTTCGCCCCCTTGGTCTCGCCGCGCGACGCCGGCATCCCGTTGCGCTGGTACGACGCCCTCGTCCACCTCGAGGAAACGCCCGACGGGCTGCGCATGAACGAGCTCGCCGAGCGGATCCTCTACAGCAAGAGCGGCTTCACCGGCGTCGTCGACCGACTTGAAGAGGCCGGCCTCGTCCAACGAGTCCGCCCCGAAAACGACCGCCGCTCGATCCTCGTCGTCCTCACCGACCAAGGCCGCACGACAATGGAGCAAGCTCGCCGCCACCACCGCCACGCGATCGAACAACACTTCTCCCAGCACCTCAGCGACAGCGACATCAAAGCGCTCACCCACGCACTCGAAAAACTCAGCGCCCACGCCCGCCCCCTCCGCCCAGGCCGCATCCGAGGCTAGAAACCCGGCGCTAACGCCGGTCACCTCATTGAGTTAGGAGCTCTAAGAGCGGAAGACCGAGTTGAGTCACGGCCAGCCGTGCCACGCCATGGCTGCCTCACGTAGGCGTGGGCGCACAAGCAGCCGTCGGATGTGTCAAACGCTCGTGGGGGAGCCGAAGCTCCCCCACGAGCGAATTGCTACGCCGCAAGGTCGAGCACGGGCTCCAGCTGCTCAGGAGCCTGCTCGAGCTCGTCGCGCCGGATCAGCGTCAGTGCCGCGACGATGCCGACCGCCGCGATGCCGGCGCCGACGACGAAGGCCCCCGTGAACCCATGCACGAGCGCCGACGGCAGCGCGGTTCCGTCCGCGAGTGCGTGCGAGGTCCGCGACGTCGCGATCGTCGACAGCAGCGCGATGCCGAGCGCGCCGCCGATCTGCTGCGTCGTGTTGAACAGGCCGGATGCAAGCCCAGCCTCGGAGTGCCGGACGCCGGCCAGCGCAGCGATCGAGACCGGCACGAACGAGAAGCCGAGACCGACGCCCACGAGCAGGAACCCCGGCAGCAGGTCGCCGAGGTACGTGCCGTGGACGGCGACCTGTGTGAAGTAGACGAGCCCACTCGTCAGCGCGACCATCCCGGTGACGAGCACTGGCTTCACGCCGATGCGGTTCACGAGCTGGGCCGCGACCGCCGACCAGAGAATCGCGCTGCCGGCGACGGCGAGATACGCCAGGCCCGTCTTGATGGGTGAGTAGCCGAGCACCTGCTGCATGTACAGCGTCAGGATCAGGAACAGCGAGAACGTGGCTGTCCCGAGGATGAGCCCGCCGACGTTTGCGCCGGCGACCGTCTTCGTGCGGAGGATGCCGAAGCGCATCAGCGGCTCTGCGTGTCGGCGCTCCCACCAGCCGAATGCGGCCAGCAGGGCGACCGACGCCGCGATGACGCCGATCGTTCGCCCCGAGCCCCAGCCATAGGTGCCGCTCTGGGTGATCGCGTACACGAGCGACACGAGCCCGCCCGTGACGAGCACGGCGCCGAGGGCGTCGAACGACTTCACGGTCGTGTCGCGGCTCTCGGCGAGAAGACGCGGGGCGAGGAAGAAGGCTGCCACGCCGACCGGCACGTTGACGAAGAAGATCCACGACCAGCTCAGCGTCTCCGTGAGGACGCCGCCGAGCAGGACGCCGGCCGCGGCGCCGAAGCCGCCGACCGCGCCCCAGACGCCGAGCGCGATGTTGCGCTCACGGCCCTCGGTGTACGTCGTCGAGAGGATCGACAGCGCCGCCGGGGAGATCACCGCCGCGCCGAGCCCTTGGAAAGAGCGCGCGGCGATCAGCGACGCCTCCGACCAGGCCAGGCCCGCCAGCAGCGAGGAGAGCGTGAACAGGACGACGCCGGCGAGGAAGAGCCGCCGCCGTCCGAGCAGGTCGGCCGCCCGTCCGCCCAGCAGCAGGAAGCCGCCGAAGAAGAGGGCGTAGGCGCTGACCACCCACTGGAGGTTCTGCTGGGAGAACCCGAGGTCGGTTTTGATCGAGGGCAACGCGACATTCACGATCGCGATGTCCAGTACGACCATGAACTGGACTGCGCTCAGGAGCGCCAGTGCCAGCCATTTGCTTCGTTCGGTACCCACCATGAGCGTTCAGTCCTTTCGCTTGTCTGGGAAGGCTTGCAATCTAACAGAGATCACTTGTCTTTTGCAAGTCAAACCTTCACAAGAGCAAGCGGAGCCGCTATGATCGAACGCATGGCGAAGCACTACGACCAGTACTGCCCGGTCGCCCACGCCCTCGATGTTGTTGGCGACCGCTGGGCCTTGCTCGTCGCCCGCGAGCTGATGCAGGGACCGAAGCGCTACACCGACCTTGCCGAGGGCCTGCCCGGGATCGGGACGAACATCCTCGCGGCCCGGCTCCGCGACCTCGAGACGGCGGGCGTCATCGCGAAGAAGACGCTGCCGCCCCCGGCCGCTTCCCGGGTCTACGAGCTGACGGACTACGGCCTCGAGCTGAAGCCGGTCATGCGGGAGCTCGCAGTCTGGGGCGCCCGCTCGCTCGGGCCACCCACCACCGACGACGAGCTCTTCCCCGGCTGGCTCGTCTGCCCGGTCGACATGATCCTCGGTCCGCTCGCGCCCCCCGGCCGCTTCGAGTTTCGGGTCGGCGACGAGATCGCATCACTCGTCGACGGCGATGCGTACACAGGCCCGATCGACGATCCCGACGTCGTCGTCGAAGGCGACGCCGAAGGGCTGTACTACCTCTTCATCGAGCGGCGACTGGACGGCGTCTCCATCTCAGGCGACCGTGCCCTCCTCGACCGCCTGATCGACGCCGCGCCGCAGCCCGTCGCCTAGCCAGCAGACGCGTCCCGATTTCCAGGGCTCGAACAGTTGCCGTTGGAGGCAAGCGTGGCGATCTCGCGGCCCTGTGGCTGTTGGGTGGTGCCGGTCAGTGCGGCCTCGAAACAGGCGGCGCGCTACCGGAAGGCGCCCGACGCTCATGTGCATGGCGATCGCTGCGAGTACATGTTTCCGCCGCTCGCGATCGGTGGGTGCAGGCTCGTACGCGGTGTGATCCGAGGCTCCGCGACCTGCGACGAGTTCAGGCCTCGCGCGACGAGTTAAGCCGCTCGGGCGGCGAGTCGAAGACCACGCGCCTGTTCCGCCCTGCTCAGCAGGCTGGCTTCCCTGACGACTCTACGAGGAAGTTACGCATGCAGCACTGCGGGAGCTCGTTTTGCGAGGGCGCGTGTCGCGACTGAAAGTGCGAGACCGGCGAGAGCTGCGGCGCTCGCGCTGGTGATCAGCAGCAGACCGGACGCGAGTGAGAAGTTGATCGCCAGGTCCTTGCCGACGCCGAGGGCGAGCAGGATGCCGGCGGTGGCGCCCACGTTAGCGATTGCGCCACCCGCCGTGATCGGGACGACGCCGGCAGCGGCGCTCAGGCAAAGCACGCAAAGTGCGGTCGTCGGCGAGAAGGCAAAGCCGAGCGCGCTCAACAGCAAGGCGCTGCCGACAGCGCGGCTCGTCCAGCACGCGAACAGATAGACGGCGGCCACAATCGCGCTCCGGCGCCCTCGCTGTGTTCTGTGTTCAGAGACATGATCAGAAACCCGCTGCAGACGCCGGCTGCGTCGCAGCAGCGGAAGCCGCACGAGGCGGGCGCTCCCGATGAGCAGCGCGCAGCAGCCGAGGCCGAAGCTGACGACGATCAGGAGAGGAGCCCGCAAGCTCGCCGAGCTGGTCGCTGTGGCGGAGACGGAAAGCGGCAGCATCGCGACCGCGTCGACCATTCCAAGCGAGACGATCGAGAGCGCGACCGCCTCGAGGCCGATGCGAACGCCGCTCAACCGGCGCAGCGTCCCGATCTTGACCAGGTAATCGAGCCGGAACGGCAACACCGCGCCGCTCGCAGCTGCGGCGCCCACGGACGCGAGGCAGCGGCACTGGTCGGGCTGTTGCCCAAACGGGAACAGCCGCCGCCACCCTCGCGCGCGCAAGACGAAGCTCGCGAGGTAGCAGAAGGCTGCGAACGCGACAAGCGGCATCTGCGAGTGTGCGAGCGGCCAGCTCGAGTGCGTCAACCGGCGGCCGACCAATACACATGCGGTGACCGTCACAAGCGCGAATCCGACGCCCGTGACGTAACGCCGGTGCGCCCGCATCCATGCGATTCCTGCACCGTGTGTCAGCAAGTTGGTGCGCTCCTCGCTACTCGAGGTCGAAAGAAAGTCGGAAGGACCTCGGTGCCCTGGCGGCTTCACGCTCAACTACGCGCCACACCGATCATAGCGCCGCTTCCGCTCAATCGGGTGCAGCGTCCCCCGTCTCCTGACTCTGCGGGAGGCCGCGGCTGGCCGCTTCAAGGCGAGAGCCCTGATTGAGGAGGGGGGTCGACGGTTCGAGTCCGTCGGGGGTCTTGAATACCTGCAAATCAGCGTTTCTGGCTGTCTGTGCTGAAACGCAGGTAAGGAGGGTTCAATCTGCGCGGGCGAATGGCTTCATTTGCGAGCCTTTCTTCGCCGGTGGCTCCTCCGTCGCGTCTCTAGTGGCGGCCAGGGTCGCACCGAGGTCGCACGCGGACCTCGGTCCTCGCTTTGATGTGGGTCGCGGTTGGCTGCGAGCGCAGCGGCAGCCTTCGCGGTGCAGGAACGTGACCACGCATCGCCGGGCCAACGGCAGAGCCGAGTTCCAATCGTGTGCGCCGGTTGTAGGCCGTCTTGCCGCCCAATAGGGTGCTCTGGACATGGTCACATGCGCCCAGTGCGGCACTGAGAACCGGCCGGCGGCCCGTTTCTGCGGCGGCTGCGGCTCGTCGCTCAGTCAGATGTGCAGCGCTTGCGGCACTGCAAACGATCCTGGCATGCGCTTCTGCAACGACTGCGGCGCGCCGCTCGGGGGAGCTGCGCCGGAGACTCCGCCGCCCGGTCGCCCCGCGCAGGCGCAACCCGCCGAGGCGACCCAGGAGCTGCGGCTGGTTTCTGTCCTGTTCGCCGATCTCGTCGGCTTCACGCCGCTCTCGGAGACGCGGGACTCAGAGGAGGTTCGCCAACTCCTTACGAGCTACTTCGACACGTGCCGGCGAGTCATCCAGCGCTACGGCGGCACGGTGCAGAAGTTCATTGGTGACGCCGTTATGGCCGTCTGGGGCGCGCCGGTCGCGCGCGAAGACGACGTCGAGCGTGCGGTTCGAGCCGCCCTCGAGCTGGTCCAGGCCGTCGCAGATCTCGGCGAGGCTGTGGGCATCCCCGAGCTCAGGGCGCGCGGCGGCGTCCTCACCGGCGAGGCGGCGGTGATGCCCGGCGATACGAGCGAAGGGCTCGTTGCGGGGGACCTTGTCAACACCGCTTCGCGTCTGCAAGCGAGCGCCGAGCCTGGGACCGTCATCGTCGGTGACTCGACCAAACGCACTTCGGAGGCGGCGATCGTCTATGCCGACGGCGGTCTGCGCGAGCTGAAGGGCAAGTCGGAGCCCGTCCAGTCGTGGCGCGCCCTCCGCATCGTGGCGGGCACGCGCGGATCTCAGCGGTCCACGAGCCTCGAGCCGCCGTTCGTCGGTCGCGATCGCGACCTCCGCCTCGTGAAGGAGCTTTTCCATGCCTCGGCGGAGGATGGGCGCGCCCAGCTGCTCTCGATCGCAGGCATCGCAGGAATAGGGAAGTCTCGCCTGGCGTGGGAGTTCGAGAAGTACATCGACGGGCTCGTGGACGACGTCTACTGGCATCGCGGCCGCTGTCTCTCCTATGGCGACGGCATTGCCTACTGGGCGCTCGCCGAGATGGTGCGGATGCGTTGCGAAATCGCGGAGGACGAGTCGCCCGCCGCTGCCCGCGAGAAGCTCCGCTCGATGGTCACTGAGAAAATCCGGGACGAGAGCGAGCGCCAGTGGGTCGAGCCCCGCCTTGCCCACCTGCTCGGGCTCGAAGATGGCGCGCCCGGAGACCAAGAGAACCTCTTCTCCGCCTGGCGCATCCTGTTCGAGCGGCTCGCCGAAGAGTCTCCGGTCGTGCTCGTCTTCGAAGACATGCAGTGGGCTGACGAGGGGCTGCTCGACTTCCTCGAGTACCTCGTCGAGTGGTCTCGCGGCCACGCGCTCTTCGTCTTGGCGCTCGCGCGACCCGAGTTCGCGGAGAAGCGGCCCGGCTGGGGCGCCGGCAAGC
Source organism: Actinomycetota bacterium (assembly GCA_005883365.1). Taxonomy (GTDB): domain Bacteria; phylum Actinomycetota; class Thermoleophilia; order Gaiellales; family Gaiellaceae; genus Palsa-739. The sequence goes on along the minus strand of VAXA01000156.1, from coordinate 5,021 downwards.
GCAGCTTCGCCTCGCTGCATCTCGAGCCGTTGCCTTCCGCCGCGATGAGCTCGCTCCTCGGCGGGCTGGTTCCCGGGCTCCCGGATGACCTGCGGCTTCGCATCCTCGAGCGTGCCGAGGGCATCCCGCTCTACGCGGTCGAGACGGTCCGGATGTTGCTCGACCGCGGCCTGCTCGTCCGCGAGGGCGACGTCACCACGTTGACGGGCACTATCGAGACGCTCGACGTACCGGAGACGCTCCACGCGCTGATCGCCGCACGGCTCGATAACCTCGCGCCGGCCGAGCGCCGCGTCGTGCAGGACGCTGCTGTGCTCGGAAAGACGTTCACCAAGCAGGGCATCGGGGCGCTCGCGGGCCTTCAAGCGGACGAGATCGAGAGCCTCCTCGGCTCGCTCGTCCGGAAGGAGCTGCTCTCGATCCAAGCCGATCCGCGCTCACCCGAACGCGGCCAGTACGCGTTCCTGCAGGACGTCGTCAAGCAGGTCGCCTACGAGACGATCTCGAAGCGCGACCGGAAGAGCAAGCACCTTGCTGCTGCTGAATTCCTCACGTCGGTCTGGGCGAGCGAGGAGGACGAGGTCGCCGAGCTCGTCGCGACGCACTACCTCGATGCGTACGAGGCCGCGCCGCAGGATGACGACGCGGCCGAGATCCGAGCCCGCGCAGCCGAGATGCTGATGCGCGCGGCCGAACGCGCCGCATCACTAGCAGCGAACGCGGAGGCGCAGCGAGCGTTCGAGCGCGCGATCGAACTCACCGACGATCCGCTCGTGCAGGCTCAGCTCCACGAACGTGCCGGCACGACCGCGTACGCCGGCACGCGCGCCGACGAGGCGGCCGAGCATTGGCAGCGTTCGACCGAGTTGCTCGAACAGGCAGGGGACACGCACGGCGCAGCACGCGTCTCGGCGCGGCTCGCCGAGGTGGCATGGGACCGGGGCCGTATCGAGCACGGCCTCGAGACGATGCAGCAGTCGCTCGACGTTCTGTCGCAGGACGACCCCGACGAGAACGTCGCGATGCTTGCCGCGCAGGTCGGACGTTTCTTGTGGTTCGCCGGTGAGAAAGCCGCCGCGCTTCAGCGCATAGAGGAAGCGCTTAAGCTCGCGGAGACGCTCTTGCTTCCGGAGGTGCTGTCGCAGGCCCTCAACACGCGCGGTTTGATCCTCGTTGGGCAGGGGCGGTCGCAGGAAGGCCTCCTGCTCCTGCGGTACGCGCTCGAGGTGGCGCTCGAACACGACAAGCCGTCGGCGGCGCTGCGCGCCTACTACAACCTGGCCGACAACCTCGCAATAGACGACCGCTACGAGGAAGCACTCCAGGCGTCACACGAGGGACTCGCTTACGCCCGACGTGTGGGAAACCGCTACTGGGAGTGGTCGTTTCTCGGCTTCCCGTATCCGTTCTACGCACTCGGTGACTGGGACACGGTGCTCGAGAACCGCGGGCTCCTCCCGGAAGGAGATTGGACGGAAGCGCGGCTCTCCTACGCTTGCGCGCTGCACTCCGCCGTGCGCGTGTACATCCACCGGGGCCGCCTCGAGGAGGCGGCACGGTTGATCGAGCGGGTGACCGAGCTGGAGCACTCATCCGATGTGCAGGAACGCGGCTACTACGCGTCGGCGATGGCGGCGCTACTGCTCGCCTCTGGAGAGGTCTCGGCTGCGTTGACGTCGGCAGAGGCCGCGTGGGCGCTCCGCGAAGAGCAGGGACTGGGGCACGAGATGGCGAAGGAGGCGTTCGCCGTCGCCGTCGAGGCAGCGCTCCGCTTGGACGATATAGACACCGCGACTGAGCTCCTCGTGACGGTCGAGAACCTCCCGCCGGGGCTGCGCTCGCACTTCCTCGACGCGCAGTCGTTGCGCTTCAGAGCGCAACTCGCGGCGCGTCAGGGCGACACCGAGAACGCGGAGCGCCTCTACAAGGGGGCAACGGCGCGGTTCCGAGAGCTCGCCACCCCGTTTCTGCTCGCTGTGGCAGAGCTCGAGTACGCGGAGTTCCTCGCAGGGGAGGCCCGGTCGGGTGACAGCGCGGAGATGCTCGCGGAGGCAATGGGCACATTCGAGCGCCTCGACGCTCGTCCCTGGCTGAGCCGCGCAGAAAGTGTCGCCGGCGTGGCGCCCGTTAGTAGGTCTTTCTGAAGACCGCGTTTCGTGCTCTTCGGGCGGTCGCGGAGAACCGGGACCTGCGGCGCGCGGAGGCAGCATTCGCGCTGTTCATCGCCGTCGAGCACGGCACCTGGGTGGCGATACTTGTCTACGCCTACCTGCGAGGCGGCTCGGGGGAAGCGGGCATCGCGGCGTTCGTTCAGCTCGCGCCGGCCGCACTGCTCGCGCCCCTTGCGGGCGCCGCTGCCGACCGGCTCGGCGGCGTCCGGATGCTGACCGTCGGCTACGCCCTTCAGACGTTGACCATGGCATCGACAGCGGTTGCACTCGCCCTCGCGGCCTCGCCGTGGGTGGTCTTTACCGTCGCGGCGACAGCGGCGGTGTCGGTGACGATGACGCGCCCGACGCAGGCCGTCGTCACGCCGGCACTCTCGCGTACTCCGCTCGAGCTCGGAGCCGTCAACGTGCTCTCCGGTTGGATCACGGCCGCTGGAGGACTCGTCGCTCCTGCGCTTGCCGGCCTGCTCGTCGCCGTCGCGAATCCAGCTTCGGTCTTCTTTGCAGCGGCAGGCGCCGTCGCAACGGCGACAATCCTCGCTACCCGCATCCCACGCGCGGCGCACACCGAGTCGACGGCGACGGCTGCCGTCCGGCAGTCGCTCAGCGATGTGAGCGCCGGGTTGCGAGCCATTCGACGGTACCGCGCGTTGCGGCTCGTGATCATCCTTGTCGGGGCGCTCTTCCTGCTTGTCGGCGCCGTGGACGTGCTCGCCGTCACCCTGGCGATTGGCCGGCTCGGCCTCGGTCGCGGCGGCGGCGGCTACCTAAGCGCCGCCTTCGGCGGCGGGGGCATCGTCGGGGCGGTAATCGCCATGACACTGATCGGGCGACGGAGGATCGCGCCCTACCTCGCAGTAGCGGCCGTTGTCGGCGGCGGCGCGCTCGTCATCCTCGGATTCTGGACCACGGTGGCCGCCGCGTTCGTCCTCTTCGCCGCCGCTGGTACAGCGCGTATCGTCTTCGACGTCAGCGCGGCTACCCTCCTGCAGCGGTCGGCGCCGACGCACGTGCTGAGCCGCGTCTTTGCGCTCGCGGAAGGTCTGGCGATGGCCGGAATGGCCGCAGGTGCGCTCCTGGCGCCGGCGCTCATCGCCGTCCTGGGTCTGAAGCTGGCTCTCGTCGCCGTGGGCTTGCTTCTGCCGCTGATCGTCGTCAGCCGTTTGCGGGCGGTCGTCGCAATCGATGAGGCCGCCACCGTGCCGGTGGTCGAGATCGCACTTCTTCGAAACATGCGGATGTTCACGCTGCTTCCGCCGCCTGCACTCGAAGGGCTGGCGCACGCGCTCATCCCGGTGGAGGTACCGGCAGGCACCGACGTCATCCGCGAGGGGGAGGAAGGCGAGCGGTTCTACGCGATCGTCGACGGCAGCGTCGAGGTATCGGTCGCAGGCAGGCGCGTGGCCTCACTTGCTCGCGGCGACGGGTTCGGCGAGATTGCGCTCCTCCACGGAATCCCGCGTACCGCAACCGTGACCGCCGACACGGACCTCCGACTCTACGCCCTCGAGCGAGAAGCATGCTACACGACTTGCGCGCCTAGAGCGCTGTCCTAGCGGCGCAGCTCAGGCACGTCGTCTGCTGGTGCACGGCTCCGTGTGGCGCCATCCAGGCCAACGCGTCAAGGTAGCCGGCGGCCGGCGGCCAGGACGTGTCTCGAGTGAAATCCGTAGCGGCCGTTGGAGCGGAGAGGCCTGCTACGGTGGGCGCGCGGCCGCCGGTTCGGCGCTCGCACCTTCTTATGCAGGCCTTTCCCTCCCAGCGTCGCAGGCGCTAGTCGTGCTCGCTCGGCGCAATGACCTGCGCAACGTCGCGATCATCGCGCACGTCGACCATGGGAAGACGACGCTGGTCGACGCGATGCTCTGGCAGTCCGGCTCGTTCCGCGAGAACCAGGACGTCGCCGAGCGCGTGATGGACTCGATGGATCTCGAGCGCGAGAAGGGCATCACGATCCTCGCCAAGAACACGGCAGTGTCGCTCGGCGACACGAGGATCAACATCGTCGACACGCCGGGCCACGCCGACTTCGGCGGCGAGGTGGAGCGCGCCCTGACGATGGTGGACGGCGTGCTGCTGCTCGTCGACGCGTCCGAGGGGCCGCTGCCGCAGACGCGGTTCGTCCTGCGCAAAGCGTTGGAGCTGAAGTTGCCGGTTGTGCTCCTGATCAACAAGGTCGATCGCAGCGACGCGCGTCCGGCCGACGTCGTGAACGAGGTGTACGAGCTGTTCCTCGATCTCGACGCGGAAAGTTCGCAGATCGAGTTTCCGATCGTGTACGCGAACGCGCGCGCGGGTCGCGCGGGATTCGCCGCGGACGAGCTCGCACCCGATCTCGGCCCACTGTTCACCAGGCTGCTCGACGCGATTCCGGCGCCGACATACGACCCCGAGCATCCGCTGCAGGCGCTTGTCACTAATCTCGACGCGAGCCCGTACGTCGGCCGGCTGGCGCTGTTGCGGATTCGCCACGGGACGTTGCGCAAAGGCGCGCCGATTGCGTGGTGCCGCTCCGACGGGACGATCCAGCAGGCACGCGTAACGGAGCTGTACATCACCGAGGCACTCGACCGCGTTCCCGCCGACGAGGCGGGACCCGGAGAGATTGTTGCGCTCGCCGGGCTGCCCGAGGTGACGATCGGCGAGACGATCGCCGACCCCGACGATCCGCGGCCGCTGCCCGTGACGACGGTCGACGAGCCGAGCCTGTCGGTGACGATCGGGATCAATACGAGCCCGCTCGCCGGCACCGAAGGGACACGGTTGACCGCGAGCCAGGTGAAGCAGCGACTCGATGCCGAGCTCGTCGGCAATGTCTCCTTGCGCGTTCTGCCGACGGCGCGCCCCGACGCA
>VAXA01000155.1 GCA_005883365.1 Actinomycetota bacterium | reverse complement strand
GCGCCAGACGGAGAATGGCACGAAGAGCGCCAGGATTCCGACGATCCAGGCGAGCGAGCCGCCGAGCGAGTTCGGCGCGCCGCGGCGCTCGAGCTGCGTCCACGCGGCATCCACGTCGCGCTACTGATCGTCGACGCAGGCATCCAACCCGTGAGCGGCCCGGTGGCACCCGAGACCCTCGCCGACCCCAGCGAGATCGCGGATGCCGTTCGCTTTCTCGCCGGCCAAAGAACCCGGGCCCCCACTCACGAGCTCCAGCTCACGCCGCTGGCCGAGACGTGGGTGCCGTAGCGCGACCCGTAGCTGGAGCCGTCTATGGAGCTTTCAAGTTCGGAACGGCCGGCCGGGTACGTGGCGGTAGAGCTCCCATAGCCCGATGCCCGGCGAGGCGGTCGACCATGGCGGCGGCGGCCACGAGACCTGCCGCGATCTGGTCCTGGCCGGGCTGGCCCAACACGACCCCGGTGATCGCCCTCCGCTTGCCGTCGATCCGGCGGATGGCCCGGAACGCAAAGCAGCCGCCGGCCGCGGCGTCCGAGCCGGTCTTGACGCCGACAAACCCGTCGTGCCCGAGCAGTGTGTCGGTGTTGTGCACGGTGCCGGCGACCGGCAGCGTCGCGCTCGGTGTGGCGACGATGCTCGCGAACACCGGCAGGCGCATGGCCCGATTGACAACCCGCACCTGGTCGACGGCAGTCGACACGGTTGCGTCGTCATAGCCGCTCGGGTCGGTGTAGCGGGTGTGGGTCATGCCAAGCGACCGTGCGGTGGCGTTCATCCGGAAGACGAACCGGCCCGACGAGCCGCCGTCCCATCGCGCCAGAACCGCGGCGATGTTGTTCGCCGAGGGCAGGAGCAGGGCCTGCAGCGCCTGCAGTTCGGTCAGCCGCTCCCCCGCGGCGACGGACACGACCGACTCGTGCTGTCCGCGGCGGCGGTCGGTGTCGGCGACATCGGCGTCGGTGAGCGTGATCGACGGGCCGTCCTCGCCGGGCCGTAGCGGGTGGTCACGGAGCACGAGATAGGCCGTCATCACCTTCGCGACGCTGGCAATCGGAGCCGCGTGCTGGTTCGGGCCGGCGTGGACCTGCGACTGTCCTGATCGGATGAACGCGGCTTGGCCATATTCCGGCCACACCGTGCTGGCCACTGCCCCGCCACGCGCATCACGGTGCGCACTGCGGAGGACGTCGGTGGATGAGGTCGCCGTCGGGGACGAGGACGCCAGCACGTGGTAGCCGAGGGCTGCGGCGAACGCCGCGGTAACGGCCAGCAGGCCGGCAACACGCGTCCTACGAATCCGATGGGTCGTTGTTCGTGCTGGGCTGTAGGTCATGCCTCGATTCAAGGCAGCCCGGTGTTGCCGGCACGTTTGTGCTTTTCGATATGCCGGCGATACGCGCCGGCTCTAGCATCGGAGCATGCGGGTGTTGATCGTCGAGGACGAGCCCTACATGGCGGAAGCCATCCGCGACGGCCTACGGCTGGAAGCGATCGCGGCGGACATCGCAGGTGACGGCGACACCGCTCTGGAGCTGCTGAGCTTCAACACCTACGACATCGCCGTGCTCGACCGCGATATCCCCGGCCCCTCCGGCGACGAGATCGCCGAACGCATCGTCGCCTCCGGCAGCGGCATGCCGATCCTCATGCTCACCGCCGCCGACCGTCTCGACGACAAGGCCACCGGGTTCGAGCTCGGCGCCGACGACTACCTCACGAAGCCGTTCGAGCTCCGCGAGCTCGTGCTCCGTCTCAGAGCGCTCGACCGCAGGCGTGCCCACAACAGGCCGCCTGTGCGCGAGATCGCGGGCTTGCGGCTCGATCCGTTCCGCCGCGAGGTCTACCGTGACGGCCGTTACGTCGCGCTGACGCGGAAGCAGTTCGCCGTGCTCGAGGTTCTCGTCGCGGCCGAAGGCGGCGTCGTCAGCGCCGAAGAGCTCCTGGCTCGAGCGTGGGATGAGAACGCGGACCCGTTCACCAATGCCGTGCGCATCACGGTCTCGGGACTGCGCAAACGCCTCGGCGAACCGTGGATTGTCGCCACCGTGGCCGGCGCCGGCTACCGCGTCGACACAGGACCAGACGACGGGCGCGAGGGAGGGGAGCGTGGATAGAGCCCCTGGTTTGAGCGTTCGCCTCAAGCTCACCCTCAGCTACGCCGGCTTCCTCATGCTCGCAGGTGCCGTACTGCTCGCCGCCGGGTACTTCTCCCTCTCGCGTGGTGTGCACCCTGGCGTGATCTTCATGGTGCGCAGCCACGCCGACCTCCTGCGCGATTTCGCTCCGATCGCGGCCATCGCGATGGCGTTCCTGCTGGTATTCGGTCTGCTGGGAGGGTGGCTTCTCGCCGGCCGCATGCTCGCTCCCCTGACTCACGTCACCGACGCCACACGCATGGCCGCGAGTGGATCGCTCTCCCACCGAATCGAGTTGGAAGGACGTCAGGACGAGTTCCGCGAACTCGCGGACGCCTTCGACACCATGCTCGCCCGGCTCGAAGCGCACGTAGCCGAACAGCAGAGATTCGCGGCCAATGCCTCCCACGAACTGCGCACCCCGCTGGCGATCACGCAGACGCTTCTCGACGTCGCCCGCAACGATCCCAACGGCGACACCGGCGAGCTCGTCGACCGCCTCCATGCCGTCAATACCCGCGCAATCGACCTTACCGAAGCGCTGCTTCTGCTCAGCCGCGCCGACCAGCGGTCCTTCGCCCGAGAACGCGTCGACCTGTCCCTCATCGCGGAAGAAGCCACCGAAACGCTCCTCCCCCTCGCCGAAAGACGCGGCCTCACCATCGAGACGTCCGGTGAAATGACCCCCACCATCGGCTCACGCGCGCTCCTGCTGCAACTGAGCACGAATCTCGTGCACAACGCGATCGCCCACAATCTGCCCGAACAGGGCACCGTTTGGGTCACGACCAGCGCTCAGCCGAAAAGTGCCGTGCTCACCGTCGAGAACACCGGCGAGAAGCTCACCCCCCGGTCAGTTGCCACGCTTGCCGAGCCGTTTCTCCGCGGCACCAGACGCATACGCGGCGACCACGCAGGCGTCGGGCTCGGCCTGGCCATCGTCAAGAGCATCACCCAGGCACACGAGGGAACCCTCACTCTCACCCCCCGGGCCGCCGGCGGGCTCCGCGTCACGGTGCAACTACCTGCCGCGCCTGCGCACGCTCCTATGGAGTTCTATTCGGGTGCCAGATGATCTCCCATAGGTGCCCATCTGGGTCACGGAAGTAGCCGGAGTAGATGCCCCAGGGGCGGTCGCGGGCTGATGTGACCGTGGCACCCGCGGACGCCGCATTCTCCAGCAACCCGTCGACCTCCTCGCGGCTGCGAGCGAGTTGCGCGAGGCTGAACTCACCGCTACGCGGCGGCCCGACCGGGATCTCTGCGTCCTTGGCGAGATCGGCCCGCGGGTACAGGTTGAGGAGCAGGCCGCCCTCGAGCTCGAACATCGCGACGGCGCCGTTCGCCCCGGTCACCTCGTCCGTCCATTCCGTCCCGATGACGCCCTTCGACCCGAGGCCGAGACCGCGGTAGAACGCGAGCGCGCGCTCGAGGTCGGCCACGGCCAACGTGATCACGTCCAACCGCGGTTCCACGGTTCGCTCCTACCCGGCGCGGCGGTAGCGAACCGGCGTCCTCTGGGCGCACGTTTCGACGGCTACCGGGCGATGAACGAGCGCGACGTCCTCAAGTTCCAGACCTCGTTCTAAACGCGTCGAGAAGCTTTACTCGCCCGTGGCCGCTGCGTACTGTGGGCGGCCGGTGGGCCGGTAGACCTGGATCGTCACCCCGCCGGGGGTGGCCCGCGAGTCGACGAGCTCGAGGGCTGTGTCCGGGCCGGTGTCGGGAAAGAGCCGCGTGCCCTGGCCAATGACCACGGGATAAACGAGCAGGGTGATCTCGTCGACCAGGTTGTTGTCGAGGAGCCAGCGAACCAGCTTGCCGCTGCCGTGCACTTGCAGCTCGCCTCCCGGCGCGGCTTTCAGCTCGCCGACGGCGGCCGCGACGTCTCCGGAGAGGACGGTCGTGCGCACCCATTGTGGGTCGGTGAGCGTGGTGGATGCCACGTACTTGGGCCGCGCGTTCAACGGCGCTGCGATCGGGTTGTTCGGATCTGCGATCAGTCCCCAGTAGCCGGCGAAGATCTCGTAGGTCCGCCGGCCGAACAGGAAGGCGTCGGCCCGCTGGAAGACCTCGTTGATGAACTTCGCAGCTTCGTCGTTGAAGAGCGGCAGAGCCCATCCGCCGCGCTCGAATCCGCCCCTGCGATCCTCATCCGGCCCACCGAGTCCCTGCATCACTCCATCGACGGAGACGTGCGTGATTGTCGTCAATTTCATGGCCTCGTCCTTTCGCTCGTCGCGGTCTCTGTTGTGACCGCGCCGAGGCGCGGACATCATCGGCCGAGCGTGCTCGGTGGATCAGGCTGAAGGGCGGCGCCTGCGCAAGCGGATCGCCGCTCCCGGGGGCTGCCGCGAGCTGGACGGGAGCTCGCGCCGTGGCTGCGCTGAACGATTTGCCTTCCAGGGTGCTACGCTCGGTTGACTAACGAGCGAGTACCGGACGCGCGCGGTGCGCTTCCTCTGCCCGTTCTTGAGTAGCAGAGGAGGTGTTTCATCTATGGCAACCGGAACCGTGAAGTGGTTCAACGCCGACAAGGGGTATGGCTTCATCACTCCCGACGACGGCGGCAAGGATCTCTTCGTCCACCACAGCGCAATCGTCGGCGAGGGCTACAAGACGCTCGCCGAGAACGCGAAGGTGCAGTACGAGCCCGAGCAGGGCGAGAAGGGGCCGCAGGCGACAAACGTCGAGCTTGCGTCCGCCTGATCACCGCTGACGGCAGCTGCAGCGGTCGCCTGACCCTGCAGCTGCCGCTCGATCATTCGACGAGAGGAGCAGATGTATGGCGGCTCGTAATCAGCAGACGCACGCCAAGCGGGCCCGCGAGCTCGCGGTGAAGGAACGACGTGAGCGCAAGCAGGCGAAGAAGGCCGAGCGGGCCGCCGCCGGCGGCTGGACCGCGATCGAATCCGCGATCGAAAACGGGAGCGACGTGCCGGAAGCCAGCGAGGGGACCGAGACCGAGACGGCAGCATCCGAGTGGATCCGGTGACTCCCGCTCGGCGGGACGAGGACGGCATCCCCCACAGCCGGCGCACCCTGGTCGCACGGCCGGGCAGCGCGCCGATCGAGGAGACCTGGCGAGGCGCCAACGACGCCAAGGCGGAGAAGCTGCGCAGGAACAACCTGCAGCGCCTCGCCCGCACTCGCGGGCTCGAGCTTCGCCACTCGGCGTACGGCTATTCGCTGATCGACACGGCGCGCAAGCCGATCGACGCCCGCAACAACATGACCCTCGACGAGATCGAGTCATGGCTCCAGCGCGGCTAAAGCCCGCGAGCACGAGCTTGGACCGATGACAGCCGGGACGGCCGACGCGCGCTCCGCTGCGTTGGACGCGTACATCGCGCGCCGCGCTGCGCAAGGCTTCCGGGTCGAGACGAGGAGTGGCGCTCAGGCCGTGATCGTGCGCCGGCATAGGCTGTATTTCGTGTTGCGCTGGTTCGCGCACGGGATGGCGGAACAGCGACTGGTGGTGTCGGTCGACCAGCACGGCGAGGTCGCCTCGCTGGCCGCAGAGCCCCTTCGCTGGTAATCAGCCGACGCGGACGACGAAGAAGGCAATCGCGACGTACTGGCACGCGAGCGCCACGAGCGTGAGCGCGTGGAAGACCTCGTGGTAGCCGAAGACGGCCGGTAGCGGGTCCGGCTTTCTCCGGACGTAGACGAGCGCACCTGCGGTGTACGCGAGGCCGCCTGCCGCCAGCAGTACGACCGCGGCGGCGCCGGCACTGGCGGCGACCTGCGGCATCGCGGCGACGCCGACCCAGCCGATCGCAAGTCCAAATGCCGCGGTCAGCCAGTGAGGCGAGCGGACCCAGCAGACCTTCGTGAGGATCGCGGCTGCGGCGGCACTCCACACGACGGCGAGGACGACGTGCTGCATGGTCCCGTGCAGGCTGAGCAACCCGACCGGGGCGTAGGTGCCGGCGATCAGGAGGTAAATGCCTGCGTGATCGAGCCGGCGCATCCGGGCACGTGCGCGGACGCTCCAGGCGCCGCGATGGTAGAGCGCGCTCACCCCGAGCATCGTGGCGGCCGCAGCGGCGAAGATCGCCGCCGCGACGAGCCGGCGGCCGTCCACGAACGAGACGAGAACGGTGCCGAGGGAGCAAGCGGCGACGAAGCCCACCAGTGACAGCATCCAGCTCAGAAGCGGCGGCTCCGCAGCGAGGTAGTCATTCGCACTAGCGATTGTCACGCTTTCCCTCCTCTTCCTGCCACGACCCGGGGGCGGTCGCGGTCCGGATGCACGGGCCCGAGCGGCAGCGCCCCGACCAGTTTCTCACAGATCGGGAAGGGGGCCGGCGCCGCCGGTGCGCGGGTCGAGGCGGGCCGCTTCCTCGCCGGCCGTTCCCAGCTTCTCGATGATCGCGTAACCCCGTTCGGCCTCGACGATCCGCTCGAGTGTGACCTCTGCGTCTTCGTGCCCGGCGACGAGCAGGAAGCGATTCGGGTGCGCACGGACGTCCTCGTAGTCGTCGAGGCTGAGCATCACGATCTCGTAGCAGTTCGGGTCGGCGCACTCACACAGGAACGGCACACCCTGACTCGGCTCGAACCGATACGAGGCCGCCGCGAGTCGCATCCGCTCGTTCGCGCTGCGGAAAGCCGACTGGTTCACCGCCAGCTTTCGCGCGCGCGACTCCTGCTCCGCTTTCACAGTCGTCGTATTCCCAATGGCCGAGAGTCAAACGCGATCTCAGCGACGACGCTCGGCGCGCGCGCGTTCCGCCCAGATCTGCTCCGCGCGCGCGAACTCGGCGGCGGCGCGCGGCCCGTTGCGCTCGAGGCCCCGCTGGAAGGCGGCGCGGTCGCGCAGGAGCGGCTCGAGGTGCTCGGCGTAGAAGGTCGCGGACGCGGGACCGGCCGGCTGCTCCTGCCGCCGGTCGAGGAATTCCCCAATGCGGGCGGCGGACGTCCACATCGCCTTGTAGAGGATCGCACCGCCGCGGTCGAGCACCCAGGACATGTTCGGCAGCAGGCCATACGCGCGATGCACGCTCCCGTCGAGATCGTCGACGAGGATCGGCCGCAAGATGCCGAGCTCGTCGCGCAGCCGCCGCGCAGCCGCAAGCTTCGCTTCGAAGCCCGAGTGCGCGGCCAGGTGCTCGCCCGGATGCGCCTCTCTCGTGTAGACGAAGTACCAGCCGTAGCCGGCGTGCGTTCCTGCGAGCTGGTCGAGCAGAGGACCCTCTGCGGCGCAGTACGGTCAGGTGAAGGAGCCGAACTCGAGCACGACGCCGTGCTGCTGCCACAGCTCCGACAGGCGGACGCGCTCGCTGTCGAGCAGCGTCAGCTCGCCGTCGGGCGCGCGCTCCCCGGCGTGCAGCATGTTCGGGAAGGCGCCGAACTCGCGCTCGTCGTCGCCGCTTCCGACGTACGTGTCGAAGCGCTCGTAGTTGTAGGAACTCACCAGCCGGGATCCCGCGTCGTCTCGAGCATCGAGTTCGTGATCGCACCGACTGACACGGGATTCGCAACGAACCGGTTCTGCCAGAGAGCGGCCTCCGACTGGAAGCTCGCAAGGACCGCGACGCCCCGCCGCGTGGGGTCGCCCGAGGCGGCATCGGGCCGCGTACCGATCACAGTGTTGTGTTCGAACATGCACATCGACTGGTCGTCGCAGTTGAGCCCGACGCCGAGCGCGTCGCGCACGACGTTGTCCTTCGCCGTTCCCATCGACATCTCCGCCACCGTGATGGCCTCACCGGTGGTGCGGCTGACCCGGTTGTGCACGATCTCGGTCATCGAGGAGTGCGTGGTGATTCCCTGCATTCCACCGATGAGCGTGCACCCTTCGACCATGCTCATCCCTATGTCCATGTTGAAGGAGATGTCGATTCCTTGGCCGATCGCGTTCCCGAGCATGTCGACAGTGCAGTTCCGAATGATCACGCCCGCCGAGCGAACGTGGATGCCGTCGAGCTTCGCGCCCTGCACGGTCACGCCGTCGAGGACGGTGCCGTGA
>VAXA01000154.1 GCA_005883365.1 Actinomycetota bacterium | reverse complement strand
GGCGGCGCGGCGCGCGGTGTCCATGATCCACTGGATGATCTCGGGGTCGGCGAGCTGGATGATCACGCCGTCGGCCACGCGGCCGGCGACAGCGAGGGCCTTCGGCCCGTAGCCGGCGATCCACATCGGGATGCGCGGCAGCTCGGGCCGCACCCACTTGAAGGCGAGCTGCTTGTCGTTCCACTCGACCTCGCCGCCGTTCATCAGCTCGCGCACCATCGCGCACGCGAGCTCGAACTCCGCGACCTTCATCGGCTGCCGGCCGATGTAGCGGACGGCCGAGTCGCCGCGCCCGATGCCCATCGCCATCCGCCCGTCGGACAGGTCCTGAAGCGTGGCGTACGCGCTCGCGAGCACGGTCGGATCGCGCGTGGCCGGGTTCGTCACGAAGTGCCCGAGCTTGATCATGGAGGTCTCGCGCGCCGCGACCGCGAGCATCGGCACCGACTCCTGCCAGAGCACGTGGGAGTCGTACGTCCACGCGTAGCCGAAGCCGTGCCGCTCGGCGAGCTGGATGAGCTCGAGCCAGCGCGAGAAGGGCGGATCCGGGAGGACGGTGACGCCGAAGTCCATGCGGCGAGCCTACCGCCGCGCGGCGGCGGCCACCAGGTCGTAGCTGCCGGCGATCAGCTCGCGCACCAGCTCGTCCTGCGCCTCGCCGCCGCAGGTGATTGTCAGCCAGTGGCGCTTGTTCAGGTGGTAGCCGGGCTCGATCTCGGCGTACGTTCCACGCAGCTGCTCTCCGAGCTCCGGCTCGCACTTCACGCTCACCTTGAGCGGCTTCCGCTGCAGCTGGGCGAGCGCGAACATCTTCCCGTCCACCTTGAAGACGGACGTCTCAGGCCCGAACGGGAACTCCTCCACTGCGTCGGGCTGCCTGAGGCAGAGCCGGCGCAGCGCAGCGGGAGTCACATCCGCTCGAGCACGACGACGGGGATCTCCCGGTCGGTCCTCGTCGCGTACTCGTCGTAGTGCGGCCAGATCTGGGTCATCAGCTCCCAGAGCCGCTCGCGCTCTTCGCCCTCGGCGACGCGGGCGCGGGCGCGGAAGCGGTCGGCCTTGATCTGCACTCCGACCTCCGGGTTCTTGGCGAGGTTCTCGAACCAGCCGGGATGGTCGGGTGCGCCGCCCTGCGAGGCGACGATCACCGGCGTGTCGCCGTCGAGGTTGTAGATGAGCGGCGTCGTCGTCTCCCGGCCGGTGCGGCGGCCGGTCGTGGTCAGGAGGAGGATCGTCGATCCCTCCTTCCAGACGTGCCCGACCTCGCCGTCGGTCTCGCGATAGCGGCGGACGTGCTCCTTGCCGTAGAGCTGCTCGGCCTCGGTGCTGGTCATGCAAATGCCTCCAATGCCTTCGTCGTCAGCCTGTCGAGCGCCTGTACCGAGAGCCCGAGGTGCTCCTCCTTCGTGTCCTCGAGCTTCGTGTGCGAGAGCCCACGCAGGGACTGAACGAACAGCATCACAGTGGGGATTCCCGCGCGCGCCACTTCGGCGGCGTCGTGGAGAGGCCCGGACGGGAGCCGCTGCGACGCGCCCGCAACCTCGCGCGCCGCCTCGTCCGCGAGCTCGATCAGCCGGTCGTCGAACGGGATCGGCTGGATGCTCCAGATCCGCTCCCACTCGACTTCGACGTCCTCCTCGCGCGCGAAACGCTCGCTCGCCTCGCGCGCGAGCTCGAGCAGCTGCGCGAGCTTCGCCGCGTCGAGGTGCCGCTGGTCGAGGAGCTGCTCGGCCGTCTCGACCACCGAGGTGACGATGCCGGGCCGGCAGACCACGCTGCCGGACGTGCAAACCGCGCCGTCCCCCACCTCCGTCGCGATCGGCCGGATCTCGAGCGCGAGCTTCGCTGCGCCTGCGAGCGCGTCCCGCCGCTGGTCCATCGGCGTCGAACCGGCGTGCGCGGCCTGGCCGCTCCAGGTGACGAGATGGCGCTCGACGCCGAAGGTGCCGAGGACGACGCCGAGCGGCAGGTCGAGCGACTCGAGCACCGGCCCCTGCTCGATGTGGAGCTCGAGGTACGCCGCCGCATCTGCGAGCTGACGGCGCGCCTCGAGCGCGCGGTCGAGGTCGACGCCGTGCTCGGCGAGCGCGTCGGGCAACGCAATGCCTTCGGCGTCGCGGCGCTCCCGTAGCTCGTCCTGGTCGCGCATCGAGCCCGCTGCGGCGGAGGAGCCGAAGAGCGAGCGGCCGAAGCGGGCGCCCTCCTCGTCGGCCCAGTCGACGAGCCGCACGGTCAGCGGCGGCGTCCCCGCCTCCGCGATCCGCCGCAGCACCTCGACGCCCGCAAGGACGTCCAGGCAGCCGTCGAGCCAGCCGCCGTTCGGCACCGAGTCCATGTGGCCGCCGATGAGGAGCGCGCGCTCCGACTCGCCCCGCAGCGTGAACCACTGGTTGCCGGCCTCGTCGATCTCGTGCTCGGCGCCTGTCGGGGCGACCTTCTCGCGTAGCCATGCTCGAGCCCGCTCCCACGTCTCGGTCCACGCGACGCGCTGCGCTCCGTTCTCGTCGCCTGTCAGCTCCAGCAGCTCACGCAGCTCGGAGACCGTCCGTTCCGGTGACAGACTCACCGCACGAGCTTAAACTCGGAGGCGATGTCGATCCTCATCCGCGGCGGGCGCATCGTCACGGCGGCTGACGATGTCG
>VAXA01000153.1 GCA_005883365.1 Actinomycetota bacterium | reverse complement strand
CCGCCGCGACGCCGTACGGCGCGGACTCGATCGGCTCGAAGTACAAGGGACAGCGCGGGCCGACCGCGAGCCGCTACTGGCAGAACTTCGAGGGAACGTGACGGTTCTCGTCACAGGCGGGACGGGGTTCATCGGGCCGCACGTCGTGCACGCGCTGCGAGCGCGCGAGACCCGGGTGCGGGCGCTGGTGCGGGATCCCGCCCGCGCGACGCGGCTTGCCGCCTGGGGCGTCGAGCTGGCGACCGGGGACGTGACGGATCCGGCCTCCCTTCGCGCCGCGTGCCAGGGAGTGGACGCGGTCGTCCATCTCGTCGCGATCATCCGCGGCCGCCCGGCAGACTTCGAGCGCGTGATGGCGGACGGAACGCGGAACGTCGTCGCGGCGGCGCAGGAGGCGGGAGTGCGGCGCTTCGTGCTCGCAAGCGCGCTCGGCCTCGACGAGCGGACGAAGGATGCCGTGCCGTACTTCGCGGCGAAATGGGAGATGGAGCGGGCCGTCCGGGACTCCCGGCTCGAGCACGTGATCTACCGCCCGAGCTTCGTCTTCGGCCGCGACGGCGGCGTGCTCCCGACCTTCGTCAGGCTTGCGCGCTTCGCGCCGGTGACACCGATCATCGGCCCGGGGACGCAGCGGCTGCAGCCGATCTGGGTCGAGGATCTCGCCGAGTACTACGCGCTCGCGGTCACCGAGCAGGCGGCCGCGAACCGGACCTTCGAGCTCGGCGGCCCCGACGCGGTGAGCTGGAACGAGTTCTGGGAACGCCTGAAGCGCGTGCTCGGCGTGCGGCGTCCCTCGGTGCACGTCCCCTTCGGCGCGATGCGAGCCCAGGCCACGCTGACCGAGCGTCTGCCGGGGGCGCCCGTCACGCGCGACCAGCTCACGATGCTCGAGCTCGGCGACAACGTCGTCACCGACCCCAGCGCCGTCGAGACGTTCCAGCTCGCGCTCGTGCCGCTCGACGAGCAGCTGCGGCGCGCGACGTGACGCGCGGCGTCGTCTACGCCGAACCGGACGCGGCGCCGGCCGTCGAGGAGCTGACGGTCGAGCCGCCCGGCCCGCGCGAGGTGCTCGTCCGCGTCCTCGCCTGCGGCCTCTGCCATTCCGACCTCCACGTCGTCGAGACGAAAGGCTGGGGGATGCGGTTCCCGATCCTGCTCGGGCACGAGGGCGCCGGCGTCGTGGAAGAGGTCGGAAGCGAGGTGACCTCGGTCGCGTCGGGCGACCGCGTAGTCGTCGCCTGGCGGGCGCCGTGCGGGGACTGTCCGCAGTGCCGGCGGGGCGATCCCCGCCGCTGCTCGTCGCAGCTGCGTGCGAAGCGGCGACTACACCGCGCCGCCGATGGCGCACTGCTGACGCCGATGCTCCGCTGCGGCACGTTCGCCGGCCACGCGGTCGTGCACGAGGCGTGCGCGGTCAAGGTGCCCGAGGAGCTGCCCGTCGAACAGGCGGCACTGCTCGCGTGCGGCTTCTCGACCGGAGCGGGCGCCGCACTCTGGGCGACACCGGTGAGGGAGGGATCCTCCGTCGCCGTGATCGGCTGTGGGGGCGTCGGGCTCGCAGTCGTGCAGGGCGCCCTGCTGGCCGGCGCAGAGCGGATCTTCGCGGTCGACGTCGCACCGGACAAGCTCGAGCACGCCCGTGCCCTGGGAGCGACCGAGGTCGTGGACGCCTCCGACGGTGATCCCGTCGAGGCGGTACGCGAGCTGGCCGGTGGCCGCGGCGTCGAGTTCGCCTTCTCCGCGATCGGCGCCCCGAGCGGGCTCGCCCAGGCGATCCGGATGTGCGCCTACGCCGGGACGGCGACGCTCGTCGGCATGCCGCCGCCGGGCGCGAAGCTCGACGTCGACCTCGATGCAGACGTCTTCGGCCCGCGCATCACGCTCGCGGTGACGCACGGCGGCGACACGATCCCGCAGGACGACTTCCCCTTCCTCGCGGAGGCCGCGCTCGACGGGCGGCTCGACCTCGCCCGCTTCGTGACGAGCACGATCTCGCTCGACGAGGTGCCGGAGCGGCTCTCGCGCATCGGCGAGGGCGGCGAGATCCGGATGGTCGCGGTTCTCTAGGCGCTTTTGCCGAAGGACGCGCGGCGGGCGATGTCCGCCTCGTCGACCATGTGGCCGTCGCGCTCGACGTAGCCGTCCTTGCCGCCGATCGCGAGCAACACAGCCTCCTCGTCGAACGGGTTCGACACCTTGCGGGGCGTTGTCGACTCCACGTGGAAGAGCCCGCCCTCACCGAGGACGCGCGTCTCGCCCTCCACCTCTACCTCGACGCGGCCGCGGTGGACGAAGTAGAGCTCGTCCTGCGTGTCGTGGAAGTGGAGGAAGCCTTCGTGGCCGGGCGGCATGACGATTCCGTTGATCCCGAAGGCGGTCACGCCGAGCGCGGCGCGGATCTTGCGAAAACCTGCGCCGTCCCCCAGCTCGTTGAGCGAGGAGAACGCGTACGTCACGCGCTGCAGGCCTCGGTCGTGTGCTGGAGCGGCAGCCGGCCGAGCAACTCGGCGAGTTGTTCCCGCTCTTGCGCCGAGAACCGCGAGCCGAACAGCTCCTCGATGTCGGCGAGGTGAGAGTCCCGGGCCTCCTCGACCTTCTTCACGCCGGCCTCCGTGAGCACCGCGTACGTCACACGACGGTCCGAATCGCAGTTCTCCTTGCCGACGAGGCCGCAGGATTCGAGCCCGTCGAGCAGTCGCGTGATCCCGGACGCAGTGAGGAGCACGGAGCGGGCGAGGTCGATCCGGCGCAAGCGCCGTCCTTCCGCGTGGTAGAGCTGGATCAGCACGTCGTAGTCGCTCAGCGTCAGCTCGTGTACGGCCTCGAGCCGGGAGGAGAGCTCACGTGTGATCGCCGCGTGTGCGCGGAGGAAGCGCAGCCAGGCGGTGATGCTCGGCTCGGCAGAAACTTCTTGTGCGATCAATACTTGACTAGGCAATCTTTCCTCGCTATGATCCTTGTGTCCTCAAGTATAGCTAAGTCGCCCAAGGAGGCAATCTCTCAGATGAGCACCCTGGAATCCACCACAACTCTTGCGCCGGCCGGCACGAAGTGGGTCGCCGATCCGGTCCACTCGGACGTCGCGTTCGAGGTCGAGTACGCCGGCGTCAGCAACTTCCGCGGCAGCTTCCGCGACTTCGACGCCACGCTTGAGGGCTCGACCCTCGCGGGCTCGGCGCGCGTCGCGAGTGTCGACGTGAAGGATGAGCAGCTCTCCGGCCATCTCCAGTCGCCCGACTTCTTCGACGCCGAGCGGCATCCCGAGATCTCGTTCCGCGCCGACCGGCTCGTCCTCGACGACGCGGGCGCAGTCACCGGCGCCGGTGAGTTGACGATCAAGGGCGTCACGAAGCCGGTCGAGCTGAAGGGCCGCCTCGCGTCGGCGCCGAGCGTCGACCCGTTCGGCCGGGAGCGCCTCGGGCTCACGCTCGAGACGGCGATCGACCGCAACGCCTTCGGCGTCGCGTGGAACGCGCCGAACCAGAGCGGCGGCAACTACCTCGGCGACGAGGTCACGCTGAAGGCCGACCTGACCTTCACGAGGCAGGAGAGCTAACGATGCGGATCCTCGGCGTCTCCGGCAGCCTGCGGGCGGGCTCGTTCAACACGAGCCTCCTGCGGGCTGCGCTCGAGGCGGCGCCCGAGGGCGTCGAGCTCGAGCTCTGGGAGGGAATCGGCGAGCTGCCGCTCTACGACGAGGACTTCGAGGACGACGTGCCCGAGTCGGCACGCCGGCTGCGCGAGGACTGGGCCGCGGCGGACGCGATCCTCTTCGCGACGCCGGAGTACAACGGCTCGGTCCCGGGCGGCCTCAAGAACGCGATCGACTGGGCATCGCGACCGCGGCTCGAGGGCGCGTTGCGGAACAAGCCGGTCGCCGTGATCGGCGCGAGCACCGGCCAGTTCGGCGCACTCTGGGCTCAGCAGGACCTGAAGCGAATCCTCGGCATCGCCGGCGCCCGCGTCGTCGGGACGGAGATCCCGGTCGCCCGGGCCGAGGAGCGGTTCGACGCAGAAGGCCGGCTCCTCGATGGAGAGGTCTTCGAACAGCTCCGGCTGCACCTGACCACCCTCGCGTCGGAAGCCGTTGCGGCTCCCGGCCGAGTAGCTGCCTGAGCAAAAAGAGGGGGCCGCCCAAAGCGGCCCCCTCTCCAGTCACCAGCGCGTAGTGGCAGAGGCGCCCTTCCTGCACCGGCCTCTCGCTAGAGGTCGGGCGGCGCGGAACGCGGTGTCCCCCACGCTGGCTAGGCGGTTCCCCGTAGGTCCCGGGGACGGCACCTCTACCCGCTGGTACCTCCACTGCCCGTACTGTCTGAAATCACTGCCGGACCACCTCCTTTCCGCGGTATCCGCACGATACCGAAGCGCGCGGCCGCCGCAAGAGCGTGTCGAGGTCGACCTATCCTTCGGCAGGTGCGCGCCGAGCTGACGATCGAGATCGCGCGGCCACCCGAGGACGTCTTCGCCTACCTCACCGATGTCTCGAACCTGCCGGCGTGGCAGACGGGTGTGAAAGGCGCGACGCTGCGCAACGGACGGATCGAGGAGTCGCGTTCCCTCCTCGGGCGTGAGCTCCACACGACGCTCGAGATCGTTGACCGGAAGGAGCCGCGCGTCTTCACGTTGCGCGCGCTCAACAGCCCGGTGCCGTTCGCCGTGCGGCACGAGCTCGAGCCGGCGGACGGCGGAACGCGGCTGACCGTGATCGCCGAGGGCGACGTCCCCGGTTTCGCGGCGGGGCTCCTCTCCCGGCGGGCCGAGAAACAATTCCGCAAGGACTTCGAGCGCCTGAAGCAGATCCTCGAGAGCTAGAGCTAGCTCGCGAAACCTTCGGTCTCGCTCGCTGGCTCAAGGAACTCGGGCCGGGAGAGCGCGGTCTCCCGGCCCTCGTGCTGAGAGCACATAGGGGCTGACGCAGGGTTCGGGCCGCGCTTCCGTCGTGGTCGGGCAGGCTGCGCGTGCCCGCCCGCTACTCCGCCTGAGGGTTCGGAACGTTCGAACCACAACCAGGCAAAGGGCCGGTGGCTAAGACACCGCGCAGCGGGGCTTTAGCCGCAGGCCGGACTGCGCTCGCGCCGGCCTCTGCCGCACGCGAGCGCACGAGGCAGCCATCTCATCCAAAGCATCGAAAACCAAAACAGCACGGAGCGGGACGGAAACCACGCTTTCCGGCCCGCGGAGTTCCTTCAGACCGTGGAAACGCGAAGCGTTTCCACGGCGTCGTGGACCCAGCAGTCGGCACGGTGGCCGTTGACGATCCCGCACGCCTCCATCGACGAGTAGACCGTCGTCGGGCCGACGAACCGGAAGCCGGCGCCTTTCAGGCGCCGCGAGAGCTCCGTCCCGTCCGCGTGGTCGCGGTACTGCCACATGAGCTCCTCGAGCGGCGTCCCAGCCTCGCGCACCTCGAGCGTCGCCCGCGCGTTCGCGATCGCAGCCTCGATCTTGCCCCGGTGGCGGACGATCCCCGCGTCGGCGAGCAGCCGCTCGACGTCGCGCTCGCCGAAGC
>VAXA01000152.1 GCA_005883365.1 Actinomycetota bacterium | reverse complement strand
GCCAGCAGCGCCTTGTGGACGCTGTGCTGCGTGGCTGCGACGACGACACCGCCCATCACGAACGCGAGGATGACCGTCAAGATCGGCACGACGATGCCGCCCGCACGTTGCTTGAGAGCGAGGCTCGCGGCGAACGTGCTCGGCCCGGCGGCGGCCTGCTCGGGCGAAGGAGACGGCCCTGGATCGCTCACGCGGCGGCCTGTTCTCGTCCGCCCAGCATCTCGAGCCCGATCTCGTCCTCCGACACCTCGCCCGTGTGCTCGCCGACGATCTCGCCCTCGTAGACGACGAGGATCCGGTCGGAGAGCGAGAGAATCTCCTCAAGCTCGAGCGAGACGAGGAGGATCGCGCGCCCCTCGTTGCGCTCCTGAACCAGGCGACGGTGGAGGTACTCGATGGCGCCGACATCGAGCCCTCGCGTGGGCTGCGCGGCGATGAGCACCTTCGGGTCGCGGGCGATCTCGCGCGCCGCGACAAGCTTCTGCTGGTTGCCGCCCGAAAGGCCGCCGGCGCGTGTGAACGGACCGCCGCCGCGGACGTCGAACTCACGGATCAGCGTTTTGGCCCGATCGATCATTCGCCGCGGGAAGAGCCAGCCGAAGCGGGCATCGGGCGGCTTCGCGTAGTCGTGCAGCGCGATGTTCTCGGCGATCGAGAACTCGAGCACGAGGCCGCGTCGTTGCCGATCCTCGGGGGTGTGGCCGATCCCGGCGTCGAGAGCCTTCCGTGCGTTCGCGTGCGGGAGCGCGTGGCCGGCGATGGTTGCCGTCCCGCTTTCGATCTTCTGCAGGCCGGTGAGCGCGTCGATGAGCTCCGTCTGACCGTTCCCGTCGACGCCCGCGATGCCGACGATCTCCCCCGCTCGGACCTCGAACGAGACGCCGCGTACCTTCTCGATCCCGCGATCGTCGTGAACGTGGAGGTCACGGACGGAAAGGAGGACGTCCCCGGGCTCCGAGGGCTCCTTCTCGACGCGGAGGAGGACCTCGCGCCCCACCATGGCGCGGGCAAGGGACCCCTCCGTCGCACCTTCGCGCGGCACTGTCTCGATCGTCTTGCCGCGCCGCAATACGGTGATGCGGTCGGCGATCTCGAGCACCTCGTTCAGCTTGTGGCTGATGAAGATGATCGACAGCCCCTCGCGCTGCAAGTTTCGCAGGATCTCGAAGAGGTCCGAAGCCTCCTGGGGCGTGAGCACTGCCGTGGGCTCGTCCAGGATCAGGAGATCGGCGTCCCGGTACAGCGCCTTCATGATCTCGACGCGCTGCTGCTGGCCCACGCTGATGTCCTCGACGCGCGCTTCGGGATCGACCTCGAAGCGAAACGTCCGCGCCATGTCGGCGACTCTCTGGTCCGCCACCGCCTCGTCGAGCAGCACTCCCTTCCGCGGCTCCGTCCCGAGCACGATGTTCTCGGCAACGGTCATCACCGGGATGAGCATGAAGTGTTGGTGCACCATCCCGATCCCGGCCTGGATCGCCTCGCGGGCCGATGAGAACGAGACCGGCTTTCCGTTCAACCTGATCTCCCCTGCGTCCGGGCGGTAGAGCCCGTAGAGGATGTTCATGAGCGTCGACTTGCCAGCGCCGTTCTCGCCCAGGAGCGCGTGCACCTCGCCGCGGCGCACGTCGAACGTTACGTCGTCGTTCGCGACGACCCCGGGGAACTCCTTGCGGATGCCCCGCATCTCGAGGACGAGATCGTCGTCAGTCATGTAAGTGGCGTACCTGGACGAAAGAGGGAGGGCGGGCTCCGAGCCCGCCCTCCGTGACGTGCTTCCTACCCCTTGGGAATTTTCGTCGGGATCTTGAGCTTGTGGTGGATGATCTCCGACTTGAAGGTGTTCATCAGCTTGATCCACGCCGGCTTGACCTTCGGGCTGATCTTGCCGACGCCGACGCCCTTGTTGTTCAGGTTGAAGACGAGGTTCTTGCCAGCCTTGAAGTGGCCCTGCGCAGCCGCCACGACGGTGTCGTAAACACCGGTGCCTGTCTGCTTGAGCGCGCTCGTGAGAATGTGCTTCGCGACGTTGTACTCGTCCGCGTCGACCCCGATGCCCCACTTGCCGAGCGCCGAAGCCTCCTTCAGGGCACCGTCACCGCACGGGCCGGCGACCTGGAAGATCACCTGGGCTCCCTGGCCGATCTCGTTCTGCGCGATCGTCGAGCACTTCGCCACGTCGGCGAAGTCGTTCGAGTACTGCACGAGCACCTTCGTGCCCTTGACGGCCTTCCTCGCGCAGAACTTGTAGCCCGCGATGTATGTGTCGACGGGCGGGATCTCCTGGCCGCCGGCGACGCCGATGATCTTCTTGCCCATGCTCTGGGCCATCTTCGCGGCGAGGACACCCACGAGGCAGCCGCCCTGCTCCGTCGCATAGGTGATGCCCTCTTCGTTCTTGAGTCCGCCGACCGCCGAGACGGGATCGTCGGTGATCGCGAACTTGATGCTCGGATACTGCTGGGCAAATGCCTTCATGGTGTCGCCGAGCAGGTAGCCGGCCGCAACGATGATCTTTGCGCCGTCGTGCACCGCGGTCGTGTAGTTCGGCTGATAGTCGGACTGCGAGTGCGAGACGAGCGGAATCGCCGTTCCGCCGATCTTCTTCGCCGCCTGCTTCAGGCCCTGGAGCTGTAGCTTGTTGAACCCGCTGTCGTTGAAGCCGACGACGTCACTGACGAGCGCCGCTTTGTAGCCGGCCTTCTGCGCCGCAGGCGCCTTGCCGCTGCCAAGCGCCGTGCTGACCGCAATCGCGGCGGCGAGCGCGGCAACACCTGCCGCAAGTACCCAGCGTCTAACCCTCACGTGCCCTCCTAGTTCGTCGTAAACCCGAGTTCGTAAAACCCGATCGGGCGATCCTAGCCCCATCTATGACGAACCGGAAGAGGAGCGGTTAGTCGGCCGCCGCGTACGTGTGGTACTGGTTCTCGTCGATGAGAACGCGCCGCGGCTTCGAGCCTTCGTAGCCGGAGACGATCCCGCGCCGCTCGAGCATGTCGATCAGCCGGCCGGCACGCGTGTAGCCGACGCGCAGTCGCCGCTGCAGGAGGGAGACCGACGCGGTCTGCGTCTGGACGACGATCTCGATCGCCTTGTCGAGGAGCGGGTCGTCGTCCGGATCGAACTCGCCGTCCTGGCCGGAATGGTCGTCCGGGTCTGCGAAGGCCTCCGGTAGCTCGAGATAGCTCTCGTCGAGCTCCTGCTCACGCTGCCGCGTCTGCTCGACCACGAGTGCGATCTCCTCCTCCGACACGTATGCGCCCTGCACGCGCTGCAGCCGCGACGTGCCGAGCGGCTTGAAGAGCATGTCGCCCTGGCCGAGCAGGGACTCCGCGCCGCCGGAGTCGAGGATCACGCGCGAGTCGGTCTGCGAGGAGACGGCGAAGGCGATCCGCGAGGGGACGTTCGCCTTGATCATCCCGGTGATCACGTCGACCGACGGCCGCTGCGTGGCGAGGACGAGATGGATCCCGACGGCCCGCGACTTCTGCGCGAGCCGGATCACGGCGTCCTCGACCGCCTGCGGCGCGACCATCATCAGGTCGGCGAGCTCGTCGATCACGACGAGGACGTAGGGAAGCGTCGGCTCGCCGCGCTGCCGGAAGGCGCGGTTCGCCTCGTTGATGTTGCGCGCGCGCACCGAGGAGAGGCGCTCGTAGCGGCGCTCCATCTCGGCGAGGCAGTTGGCGAGGACGGCGCTCGCCTCCTTCGGGCTCGAGACGACGGGAGTCAGGAGATGCGGCACCGACTCGAAATGGCTGAGCTCGATCCGCTTCGGGTCGATGAGGATCAGGCGCACGTCGTCGGGCGTCGCGCGGAGGAGGACGGACGTGAGGACCGCGTTCAGGCAGCCCGACTTGCCCGAGCCGGTCGTGCCGGCGATGAGCAGGTGCGGCATCCGCGCGAGGTCGGTCCAGACCGCGGCGCCGGAGATGTCCTTCCCCAGCCAGACTGCGACCGGGCTTGCCGTCGGCGGCAGCGGCTCGAAGATGTCGCCGAGGGTGACGAGGTTCGGGGAGAGGTTCGGGAGCTCGACGCCGACCGCCTGCTTGCCCGGGATCGGGGCGAGGATCCGGATCTCGGTCGTCGCGAGCGCGTACGAGAGGTCGTCCTTGAGGGCCGCGACCTTCGCGACCTTCGTCCCGGGTGCGAGTTGGAGCTCGTAGCGCGTCACGCGCGGGCCGGAGATCTGCCCGATCACCGTCGCCTCGACGCCGAAGTGCGCGAGCGTCTGCACGAGCAGCTCGGCCACGCGCGCAGCCGTCTCCCCCGACTCGTCACCGCGCTCGGGGGAGATGCGGAGGACGCCCGCGTCCGGCAGGCGGTACTCCGCGTGCTCCGCGGTCACCTCGTCGAACAGCGTCGGCGGATCGTCGATCAGCGCCGCCGGCTCCGTCTGGAGCGGGCCCGGCTGCGCGCCCGCGTGCGGCGGCAGGACGCTCTCGCCCACCACATCCGGGAACGCCGAGACGGCATCCAGCGGAGGGGCGAGCGACGGAGCGGGACGCATCGGCTGGGGCTCCGGCCAGCCCGTGGTCTCCTTGCGAGGCCGTGAGCGCGCCCTGCGTGCGGCGAGGTGGAGGCCGCGCCCCGAGCGCCGGAGCATCGCGCCGAGCGAAGCGCCGGAGAGGAGCAGCGAGCCTACGAGCATGAGGAGGATGCCGAGCAAGAGCGAGCCGGTCGCGCCGATCGCGATCCCGACGGCGCCGCCGAGGAGCTGGCCCAGGTAGCCGCCCTGATCCTTGCCGAGCGTGATCATGAGGCCGCAGCCGAGCACGGCGAGCCCGGTGCGGAACGGCCGCACGTCGACGAGCGCGCTCCGCGTCACGACGAGCGCGCCGAGCACCGTGAGCGCGACCGGGACGCCGTATTTCGCATCGCCGACGAGCTGGTCGAGCCCGTCTCCGAGCCAGCCGCCGATATAGCCGCCGTTCCACCCGAAGTAGAGGACGGCGCCCAGGAAGAGGCCGAACGCGACGGAACCGAGGCCCCAGAGCTCGGGGTGCTGCCTCCGTGCGCGAGCGCCGCGCTTCGTCCGCGTCTTCTTCACGCGGCTCGGGAGCCTCGGGCGCAGCTTCTTCTTCCGCTTGCGCGGCATGCGCTTGGTTTTCGCGCGCGGCCGCGCCTATCCTCCGTCCCGATGGCGCCCGAGACGCGGTACGCACGCAGCGGCGAGGTCAGCATCGCCTACCAGGTACTGGGCGACGGCCCGTTCGACGTTGTCTTCGTCCCACCCGGAACCTCGCACGTCGAGCTCGGCTGGGACGTCCCGGGCATGCGCGTGTTCCGGGAAGGCATCGCCTCGTTTGCGCGTCTGGTCTTCTTCGACAAGCGCGGCACCGGGATGTCCGACCGGGTCTCGGGCGCGCCGACTCTCGAGGCGCGGATGGACGACCTACGGGCAGTCATGGACGCAGCAGGCTCCGAGCGGGCGGCCGTTATCGGATGGTCGGAAGGGGTGGCGATGAGTGCCCTGTTTGCCGCCACCTACCCGGAGCGAGCATGGTCGCTCGTGCTGTACGGAGGCTGTGCGCGGGAGCTGCGCGCGACTGCCTACCCATGGGGGCCGACCGAGGCTGAGGCTCTCCAGATGATCGAGGACGAACGGAGGACGAGCGAGCGGCCGGGATTCGCCGAGGAGATCGCGCGCTCGGGGATGCCGACGGCGGGCGGCGATGAGATTGCTGCGCTCGCACGGCTGATCCGGCAAAGCATCAGCCCGGGCGCGATGGAGGCCCTCGACCGCATGAACATCCAGATCGACGTCCGGCACGTGCTGCCTGCCATCCGGGTGCCGACGCTCGTACTGCACAACACGCGGGACCAATGGGTCGAGGTCGAGCGCGGTCGAGATCTCGCTAACCGGATTCCCGGCGCGGAGTTCGTCGAGTTTCCGATCGACGGTCACATGACGCCGGCTGCAGATATGCCACTCGTGCTTGACGAGATCAAGCGATTCCTTCAGGCGGCGTGGACGACGGCCTTGCACAGGGAGCCGGATCGCCAGCTCGCCACTCTCCTCTTCACGGACATCGTCGACTCGACGGCACACATGGCGAAGCTCGGCGACGCCGGCTGGCGGGAGCTGCTCGAGCGACACCACGCGCTCGTTCGGCGCGAGCTGATGCGGGCGCGCGGCCAGGAGGTCGATACCGCAGGCGACGGCTTCTTCGCGTCGTTCGACGGCCCGGCCCGCGCCGTCCGCTGCGCAAAGTCGATCGTCGAGAGTGTGCGCGATCTCGGCATCGACGTCCGCTCGGGGCTGCACACCGGGGAGTGCGAGCTCGTCGACGGGAAGGTGTCCGGCATCGCCGTGCACACGGGAGCACGTGTCGCAGCCCACGCCGGCCCGAGCGAGGTGCTGGTCTCGAGCACCGTCAAGGACCTCGTCGCCGGGTCGGGGCTCGAATTCGAGGACCGCGGCCTCCACGAGCTCAAAGGGATCCCAGGCGAGTGGCGGCTCTACGCGGCCGTCTGACCATGCAACCCGAGACCCGCTACGCGCGGAGCGGCGAACTCAACATCGCGTACCAGGTGACGGGCGAGGGGCCGCGCGACCTCGTCTATGTGCCGGGCTGGGTGTCGAACGTCGAGCTGATGTGGGAGGAGCCGGCGATGGCGCACTTCCTCGAGCGCCTCGCGTCGTTCTCCCGCCTGATCCTGTTCGACAAGCGCGGCACGGGTCTGTCCGATCGCGTCTCGAACGACGAGCTGCCGACTCTGGAGCAGCGCATGGATGATGTGCGCGCCGTGCTCGAGGCGGTCGGCTCGGAGCGGGCGGCACTCTTCGGGCACTCCGAGGGCGGCAACATGTGCGTCCTCTTTGCCGCGACCTATCCCGAACGGACGGCCGCGCTCGTCACGCTCGGTTGCTTTGCGAAGCGCCGCGACCCCGACGACGACTATCCCTGGGCGCCCACCGCACAGGACCGCGAGGACACCGTGGCGGACGTCGAGCGGAACTGGGGTCACCTGCGGCCGCAGGATGTCGAGTACTACGCGCCAAGCCGCGTCGGGGACGAGCCGTTCGTACGGAACCTCGAGCGATACCTCCGGCGGGCGGCAAGCCCCGGCGCGGCCGCCGCCCTGCTCCGCATGAACTCGTTCATCGACGTCCGGGGCGTCCTCCCCACGATCCAGGCCCCGACGCTCGTTCTCCACCGCACCGGCGACCACGACGTGAACGTCGCCGAAGGTCGCTACCTCGCATCCAGGATCCCGGGCGCTGCGTTCGTCGAGCTTCCGGGAGCGGATCACTGGATCTCCGCCGGGAACACCGACGAGATCGCCGACGAGGTCGAGGAGTTCCTGACGGGGACGCGGCCGGTGCCGGAGCCCGACCGCGTCCTGGCCACCGTGCTCTTCACGGACATCGTCGGCTCGACTGAGCGGGCCGCCGAGCTCGGAGACCGGCGCTGGCGCGAGCTGCTCGGAACTCACGATTCGGCCGTGCGGCGCGAGCTCGAGCGCTTCCGCGGCCGCGAGGTGGACACTGCCGGCGACGGCTTCTTCGCGACCTTCGACGGGCCGGCCCGGGCCGTCCGGTGCGCCATCTCGATCGGTGACGCAGTGCGGCCGCTCGGTGTGGAGGTACGCGCCGGCATCCATACCGGCGAATGCGAGGTCGACGGCCCCAAGGTCCGCGGTATCGCCGTGCACACGGGAGCGCGCGTCGCGTCTCTCGCGGGGCCGGGCGAGGTGCTGATCTCGAAGACGGTCAAGGACCTCGTCGCGGGCTCGGGGCTCGAGTTCGAGGACCGCGGCGTCCACGAGCTCAAGGGCGTCCCGGGCGAGTGGCAGCTCTACGCCGCTGTCTGAGCTTCGACCTCAGCGACGAGCATGCCGTAGTACGTCGGCGCGGCGTACGCGAGGACGTCCGCTCGCGCGGACTCCCCCACCGCGCCCTGGAGGACGAGTAGCTGCCAGAGCGAGTCCGCCTTCGCAGGCTCGACGAGCCGGGCGAGCGGCAGGAAGTCGAGACGACCGGAGCCGAGGATCTCCTGCAGCCGCGCGTCGTAGGTGGCTGCGGCCGGGTCGAAGCCGTACGGGCCGTCCGGATCGTGCGCGTGGCCGTGGTCGGCGCTCGCGACGAGCGCGACGCGCCCCGGCAGCGCCGCGATCGCCTCGCCGAGGCGAAGGTGCTCCTCGAGCGGCCGGTCGCGCGCCGGCGAGACGACGACGATG
>VAXA01000151.1 GCA_005883365.1 Actinomycetota bacterium | reverse complement strand
CGGGCCGGTGACGATCGTCCTCGACGCATGACGACGCTCGCCGAGCTCGAGGAGCAGAGGGCGCACGAGTGCCGGCTGACGCCGGACCGGGCGCTCGAGACGCTCGACGAGGCGGAGGACTTCCTCCGCGACCGGGGCCAGCTCACCCGTACCGCCGACTCCGCCTTGCCAAGCCTGTTCGAGGCGTGTCACGAGGAGCCGTACGCGCGCGAGAGCCCGGGCTTCGGCCAGTGGCCGGCGACGAAGTTCCCGTGGTTCGGCCTGCTGGGCGCCCGTGGCCATCTCATCCTCGCGATCCACCGGGGCAAGAGCCTCCTGGTGACGGACGAGGTCGCTGCGCTGCTGGACCCGATCTGCCGGGCCGAGCTCGCGCGGATGGAGGATGCGGACGAGGCCTGGGCACGGCTGTTGCGCCATCTCGCCGAGGCCGGCCCGTCGGAGCTCGAGGACCTCCAGACAGAGCTGGCTCTTGCCCCGAAGGAGCTGAAGAGCCTCCGCGCTCCGCTCGAGCGCTGCGGCGCGATCGTCGCCCGGTCGATCGTCTACGAGGATCCGCACCGCCACACGAGCCTCCTGGCTCGCTGGGACCAGGTGCACGCCGAGCCGAGCCGTGCGAGCGACCCGCGGGCAGCGCTCGGCGATCTCCTCTGCGCCGGCGTCCGTGCCGCCGTCGTCGCGCCCGAGCAGGAGCTGGCGCGCTGGTTCTCGTGGCGCTGGTACTGGGACGACGGCCTGCTGGACGAGCTCGTCGACGCCGGGCGGGTCGTCCGCGTCGACGGCCACGTCGCGACGGGCGCCTGACGCGGGACCGCTGCTACACTCGATTCACCACATTTCACCGAGTCGGAGAAATGGGCCTGCGGGCCCATTTTTTATGACGGAGACGCTGTGCCAGCAGCATTCAAGGACACGATGCCCACGACATTCGAGAAGGAACGACAGCTGCAGGACGAGATCGCCGCGCGGGTCGAGCACGACCTGCCGGACGTCGACGTGCTGGCGGTCGAGCTGCTCACGCCGTCGCGCTTCTGCGTGTTCATCGACCATCCGGAGGGCGTCGACCACGCCCTCTGCGAGCGCGTCACGAATGCTCTGCGCGACTACCTGCGCGAGTACAGCGTCGAGGTGTCCTCACCGGGGCTCGCCCGGCCGCTGCGCCGCCGGGAGCACTTCGAGGCGGCGCGCGGACAGCGGGTCCGCCTCCGCACCGCCGGCCGGAAGCTGCGCGGAGAGGTTCTCTCCGCGGGCGAGCAGAGCGTGACGGTGGCCGCCTCCGACGGCGCCGAGACCGAGATCCCGTACGCCGAGATCGTGCGGGCGAATCTGATCCCAGTTTCTGATTTGAAGGGGAGCGTGACATGAGCCAGGAGATCATCGAGGCCGTCCACGAGATCGAGCGCGACAAGGGCATCGAAGAGGGCGCGCTCGTCGCAGCGCTCGAGGACGCGCTCCTCGCTGCCTACAAGAAGACCCCGGGCGCGTCGCGGCACGCGACTGTCGAGATGGACGATCACACCGGCGACTTCCGCGTCTTCTCGGTCGAGCTGCCGCCCGACATCGAGGAGCGCCTGCTCGACGAGGCCCGCGAGCGCAAGCTCGAGGAGCTCGAGCGGCTCGAGGAGGAGACCGGCGAGCGCCAGCACACGCTCATCTCCGACGACGACCTCGACGTCGACTGGTCCGACGTCCCCGAGGAGCAGGTCGTGCGCGAGGACGTGACCCCGGAGGGCTTCGGCCGCATCGCTGCGCAGACCGCCAAGCAGGTCATCCTGCAGCGGATCCGCGAGGAGGAGCGGCGGATGATGTACGACGAATACATCGACCGTGTGACCGAGGTCGTGACCGGCATCGTCCAGCAGGCCGGCGACCGCAACAACGTCCTCGTCGACCTCGGCAAGGTCGAGGCGCTGCTGCCTCGCTCCGAGCAGGTCGACGGCGAGCGCTACGAGCAGGGCTCGCGGATCAAGGCGGTCATCACCGAGGTGCGCTCCGGGACGAAGGGCCCGCAGGTCATCCTCTCCCGGCGCGACCCGGAGCTGATCAAGACGCTCTTCGAGCTCGAGGTGCCGGAGATCGCGGACGGGCTCGTCGAGATCCGCGGCGTCGCCCGCGAGCCGGGGTACCGCTCGAAGATCGCGGTCGAGTCGCACGCCCAGGGCGTCGACCCGGTCGGCGCGTGCGTCGGCCCTCGCGGCTCACGGGTGCGCATGGTCGTGTCGGAGCTCCGCGGCGAGAAGATCGACATCATCCCGTGGAACCCGGAGCCGGCGCGGTTCGTCGCGAAGGCGCTCTCGCCTGCGCGGGTGCGCGAGGTCTACCTCGACGACGAGGGGCGCGAGGCGACGGTCGTCGTTCCCGACGACCAGCTCGCGCTCGCGATCGGCAAGGAGGGCATGAACGCCCGCTTGGCCGCGCGCCTCACCGGCTGGAAGATCGACATCCAGAGCGACACCGAGTTCGCGCAGGCCGAGGCCGAGGCGGCCTTCGGCGGCGGCGAGGAGGGCGCGGAGGACTTTTCGGGCCGCTGCGCGGCGATCCTCGCCAACGGCAAGCGCTGCCCGAATACCGCGCTGCCCGGGTCGCGCTTCTGCGGCGTCCCGGCCCACCAGGCGCTCGAGGGCACCGGCAGCGACTACGTCGCAGGCCCGCCCGCCGAGACCGAGGCCGAAGCCGAGGAGGTCGAGATCGAGGCCGAGACGGGCGACGCCGAGGCTGAAGAGCAGCCGCCGGTCGCGCCCGAGGCGGAGGTCGCCGAGCCGGAAGAGGTTCCCGCCGGAATTCCGGTCGAGCAGCCGGAGGAGGAGTAACGACGGCTGCCCCCGTCAGGCGCTGCGCCGGCTGCGGCCGGCGGGCGCCGCAGCGCGAGCTGCTCCGGTTCGCGGCCTGCGACGGCGCTCTCGTCGCCGGCCGAACCGAGCCGGGTCGCGGCGCCTACACGTGCGGCAGCCTGGCGTGCTTCGACCGCGCGGTCGAGCGCGGGATGTTCGCCCGCGCCCTGCGCGGGCACGTCCGCGTCGGGCCTGAGCTGCGACGCCTTTACACTGGTGAAGGCCATGGCTAACGGAGGCAACAGACCGAACCGCCCGCTGCGCCCGCGCGGCGGTGGCGGCCCCCCCGGACGCCGGCGGCGCGTCGTCATCGACCAGGGGGGCGCACGCCCCTCGCGCGAGCAGCGGCAGGCGCGCCAGGACAGCCAGCGCCGCGAGCCCCGCCCGCCTGCACCGCCGCCGACCGGTCCGGTCTCCGTCGAGTCCGGTGTCAGCGTCCGCGACCTCTCGCAGGCGCTCGGCGTTCCGATGCCGAACATCATCAAGATCCTCATGGGTCTCGGCCAGATGCGCACGGCGACGCAGTCGCTGAGCGACGAGGAGGTCGAGTTGATTGCGTCCGAAGTCGGTCGCGAGATCACGGTCAAGCACGCCGCCGACGAGGAGGAGGAGCCGGAAGAGTTCGACGACCCGAAGGAGGCGCTGCAGGCGCGGCCGCCCGTCGTGACGATCATGGGTCACGTCGACCACGGGAAGACGACGCTGCTCGACGCGATCCGGAACGCTCGGGTCGTCGCCACCGAGGCGGGCGGCATCACGCAGCACATCGGCGCCTATCAGGTCGACGTCGACGGCCGCAAGATCACCTTCCTCGACACGCCCGGCCACGAGGCGTTCACTGCGATGCGCGCCCGCGGCGCGAAAGTGACGGACATCGCCGTGCTCGTCGTCGCCGCCGACGACGGCGTCATGCCGCAGACGAAGGAGTCGATCGCGCACGCGCGTGCGGCGGAGGTGCCGATCGTCGTCGCCGTGAACAAGATCGACCTCGCCGACGCGAACATCGACCGCGTCAAGGGCGAGCTCGCGCAAGAAGGGCTCCAGCCCGAAGACTGGGGTGGCACCACGCAGTTCGCGGAGGTTTCGGCGAAGACGCAGCAGAACCTCGACGAGCTGCTCGAGAAGGTACTGCTCGTCGCCGATCTCGAGCTCGAAGGCCTGAAGGCGAATCCGGATGTGGAGGCCTCGGGCCCGATCATCGAATCGCGGCTCGACGTCGGTCGCGGGCCGGTCGCGACGATGCTCGTGCAGCGCGGCACCCTCAAGGTCGGCGACGCCGTGGTCGCGGGCGACGCCTACGGGCGCGTCAAGGCGCTCTTCGACTACAAGGGCGAGCGGCAGGAGAGCGCAGTGCCCGGCGAGCCGGTCGAGATTCTCGGCTTCGACAAGCCGCCCGCCGCGGGCGAGCTCGCGCGCGTCGTCGGGAATGACCGCGAGGCGCGCGACCTCGCGAACAGGCGCGGCGAGCGGCTCCGGCGCGAGCAGCTCGCCTCGGTGCGGCCGCCCGGCGGCGTCTCACTCGAGGGATTGTTCGAGGCGCTCCAGGCAGGCGAGATGTCGGATCTCAACCTCGTGATCCGCGGCGACGTCGTCGGCTCGGTCGAGGCCGTGGTCTCCGAGCTGTCCAAGTTCGAGCACCCGGAGGTGCGCCTGAACGTGATCGCCGAGGGCGTCGGTGCGATCACGCAGAACGACATCATGCTCGCGTCCGCGTCCGACGCGCTCATCGTCGGCTTCAACGTCCGGCCGAACGCCGAGGCGCGGCAGCTCGCAGCACGCGAGGGCGTCGAGATCCGCACGTACGACGTCATCTACAAGCTCACCGAGGAGATCGAGCAGGCGCTCGTCGGCAAGCTCGCGGCGATTTCGACCGAAGAGACGATCGGCGAGGCCGAAGTGCGGGCCCTCTTCCGCGTCTCGCGGCTCGGCACGATCGCCGGCTGCATGGTCACCGACGGCGTCGTCCGTCGCAACGCGAATGTGCGCGTGATCCGCGACGGCGCGGTGATCTACACCACGACGATCGCGCAACTGAAGCGGTTCAAGGACGACGTCCGCGAGGTGGCCGAGGGCTTCGAATGCGGCATCCTTCTCGACGGCTTCAACGACGTGAAGGAAGGGGACGTGCTCGAGATCTTCGAGACGCGCGAGGTCGAGCGGACATCGCTCGACGAGGCGCCCGGCTCCTAGGAGGTCTTGGTGGAATGACTGCTCGTCGCGGGGGCGCGTCATCCGCGGCACAGCCAGTATTCCGCCAAGGCCTCCTAACCTTTCCGCCCATGCCGAGCGGCTGGGTCGGGATCCTCACCTGCGAGCTTCACTTCCCCGAGGCGCACTCGCTGAAGGAGAAGCGCCACCACCTGCGCTCGGCGAAGACGCAGCTCCAGAACCGCGTCGGCGCATCGGTGGCCGAGGTCGATCACCACGACGTCTGGCAGCGCGCGCGCATCACGGCCGCGTGCGTCGCCCGCGAGCACCGGGAAGTCGAGCGGCTGCTCGACGAGGCGGAGAGGTGGCTGCGCGGCCAGGAGTGGGAGGTAGCGCGTGCAGAGCGCTTCCTCATCGATCCCGAGGACTAGGCTCGCGCGAGTGCACGCCGTCGAGCTGATCGAGCGCAAGCGGAACGGAGGGGAGATCCCGGCGGCCGAGCTGCGGGAGTTCATCGCCGCGTACGCGCGCGACGAGGTTCCCGACTACCAGGCGGCCGCGCTGCTCATGGCGGTCTGGTTCCGCGGCCTTTCGGCCTCCGAGACGTTCGCGCTCACCGAGGCGATGGTCGCGAGTGGCGAGACCGTCGACCTGGCCGCACAGCTCGGCCGGCGCGTGGTCGACAAGCACTCGACCGGCGGGGTGGGGGACAAGACGACGATCGCGGTCGGGCCGGTCGTAGCTGCGTGCGGCGCCCCGTTCGGGAAGATGAGCGGCCGCGGGCTCGGCCACACCGGCGGCACGCTGGACAAGCTCGAGTCCATCCCGGGCTTCCGCGTCGAGCTCTCGACGGAGGAGCTCGTCGGCCAGGTGAGGGAGATAGGCATCGCTGTCGCCGGCCAGAGCGCCGATCTCGTCCCAGCCGATCGAAAGCTCTACGCGCTGCGCGACGTGACGGCGACGATCGACGAGGTGTCGCTCATCGCGGCGAGCATCATGTCGAAGAAGATCGCCGGTGGGGCGAGCGCGCTCGTGCTCGACGTGAAGGTCGGCGAGGGCGCCTTCATGCGGACGCAGGAAGACGCCCGGCGCCTTGCCGAGGCGATGCGGGGGCTGGGGGAGGAGGCGGGCATGGACGTCGTCTGCCTGCTCACGGACATGGACCAGCCGCTCGGCCAAACGGTCGGCAACGCGCTCGAGGTGCGCGAGGCGTACGACACGGTCGCCGGCGGCGGACCTGCCGACTTCCGGGAGCTCGTCGTCGCGGCCGCCACCCAGCTGCTCGCGCTCTCGGATCTCGAGCTCGACGAAGACGGGGCGCGGAAGCGCGTCACCGCGTCGCTCGGGGACGGCTCGGCGCTCGCAGCGTACGAGCGGTGGATTCGCGCGCAGGGCGGCGACCCCGATCCTGCTCTCCTGCCGCGCGCCGCCGTCGTCCGTCGGCTGCCTGCGCCGGCCACGGGCTTCGTGCGTGGGGCGCGGGCGCGGGAGGTCGCCGCCGTTGCGATGGCTCTCGGCGCCGGGCGGGAGCGCAAAGAGGATCCGATCGACCATGCGGTGGGCGTCGTCTGCCGAGCGAAGCACGGTGATCACGTGGAACGCGGCGAACCGCTGGCCGAGATCCACGCGCGTGACGAGGCGGCGGCAGAGTCGGCGGCGGCAGCGCTCCTCTCCGCGTACGAGATCGGGGACGAGCCGGATCCGCGACCGCTCGTCCTCGACGTGATTCGCTGAGTCGTCCCCCGCGTGCGCGTCGTTGCGCCTCTGGGCGCAAGCCGCCGGCGTTTCGCGAGCAACCGGCACCCTTTCGCGACGCCTCGGGCGGTAACGTCGACGCCGAGGGCGGAGGGACAGCGACCCCACCCTGGGTGGGGCGTGTGTCCAAATCGGCGGCAGCTGCGAAAGGGCGCGAAGGTCCCGCCGAAAACCGCGCCCTGGGCTCCCAGGCGCTTGAATGGAGGCCATGACCGACCGCATGCGGCGCGTGAACGAGTCGGTGAGGCAGGTGCTCGCGGAAGCCCTCCCCGAGCTGAAGGACCCGCGACTCGGCCTCATCACGGTGACCGGAGTCGACACGGCGCCCGACCTGCGCCACGCGACCGTCTACGTCAGCGTGCTCGGCTCGGGCCGCAAACAGCGCACGAGCCTGCTCGGGCTCGAGGCGGCGCACGGGGTCCTACAGTCGCGCTTGGCGCGCGAGCTCAGGCTCAAACGGACCCCTCAACTGACCTTCGAGTACGATCCGACGGTCGAGCGCGGCGTGCGCATGACCCGCCTGATCGACGAGCTCGCGCCGGACGACGATGACGCAGACGACTGACCTGAACGCGATCGCGGACGCGCTGCGCCAGCACGACCGCTTCCTCCTCGTCACGCACGAGAATCCGGATGGTGACGCGCTCGGATCGCTTCTCGCCGCAGCACTTGCGCTGCGGCAGCTCGGCAAGGACGCCGTCATGTACCTACCTGGGGTAACGCCGCTGCCGAGCGAATACGCGTTCATGCCGCTCGACGATCTCGTCCGCGAGGCGCCCCCGGATGCGGCGGAGCGCGTGCTCCTCGCGGTCGACTGCGCAAAGGCGGAGCGGATCGGCGACCCGGAGGCTCTCTCGCGGGCGACCCTCGTCCTCGACATCGACCACCACCACGACAACACGCGTTTCGGCGACGTCAACCTCATCGTCGCCAACGCGTCGTCGACGAGTGAGGTGCTGCGGGACGTGTTCGCCGAGCTCGACGTCGAGCTGACACCCGCGCTTGCAGAGCCCCTTTACATCGCGCTAGTAACCGACACGGGTCGCTTCCAGTACGCCAACACGACGCCGAAGGCGCTTCGGCTCGCGGCCGAGCTCGTCGAGGCCGGAGCAGACATCCACGCGGTGTTCCAGGAGGTGTACGAATCTGTCGAGTTCGCGAAGCTGAAGCTGCTCGCGCGCGCTCTCGACCGCGCCGTGGTGCTCGAGGGCGGGCGGATCGTCGTCTCGCATCTCCTGCGCACCGACTTCGCCGAGGTTGGCGCCGCCGAGCCGTATTCCGAAGGGATCATCGACTACCTCCGCGCCGTCGAGGGAGCCGAGCTGGCGGTGCTGATCCGGGAGCAGCTGCACGGGGCGCCGGCGCACAAGGGCTCGCTCCGCTCAAGCATCGACGAGCTCGACGTTTCGGCGATCGCGCGGCGCTTCGGCGGCGGCGGGCATCGCCAGGCTGCAGGCTTCTCGACGGACCTTCCGCTGGAGGAGATCGTCGAACAGATCCGCGAAGGCTTCCTCGCCCAACGTGCCGCCTCGCGCGCTTGAGCCCGCCGGGGTCGCGCTCGTCGACAAGCCGAGCGGCCCTTCCTCCTTTGCCGTCGTGGCGCAGATCCGCCGGCTGACCGGCGCGCGGACGGGCCACGCCGGGACCCTCGATCCTTTCGCGACAGGGTTGCTACTGGTGTTGTCCGGCAGGGCAACTAAGATCGCGCCGTGGCTCGTAGGCTTGGACAAGCGCTATCGCGCGGAAATCGACCTCACCTCTCGAACGTCCACCGGGGATCCGGAGGGAGAGGTCGTCGAGCGCCATTCATCTCCCAGCGAGGGCGAGCTGGAGGCGCTGCTCGAGGGCCTCCGCGGTGAGATCGAGCTGCCGATCCCCGCCGCATCCGCGGTGAAGATCGGCGGTGAGCGTGCGTACAGGCTCGCGCGGCGCGGCGTCGAGGTGGAGATGCCGGTGCGGCGCTCGAGGGTGCACGCGCTCGACGTCATCGCGTATACGGGCGAGAAGGTGACGCTTGACGTCCACGTCAGCTCCGGGACGTACATCCGGTCGCTGGCGATCGCGCTCGGCGGGCATTGCGCCACGCTGCGCCGGACAGAGGTCGGGCCGTTCGTGGTCGACGACGCTGTGGCGCCGGAGGCGTTCACGGCCGAGCGGCTGCTGCCGGAGGCGCAGATCCTGGAGCGCGTGGAGGCCGCGCGCGCGCCGGGCGCGTGAACGTCGCGCACGACCCAGCGGGGCTGGTGGACGCGCGGCGCGCCGTCGCCGTCGGCACGTTCGACGGCGTGCACCGGGGCCATGTCCGGGTAATCGACGCGGCCCGAACGGCCGGGCTGCGGACGAGCGTCGTGACCTTCCATCCGCATCCCCGGGCCGTGCTCGGCCGAGGTGTCGAGCTTCTCGCCACGCTCGAGCGCCGGCTCGAGCTGCTCCACGACGCGGGCGTCGAGGACGTCCTTGTCCTCCGCTTCGACGGGCGGCTCGCGGCGCTGCCGGCGGACGAGTTCGCTGAGCGGATGCTACGGGGGATCGGGGCCGAGACCGTCGCTGCGGGCGAGACGTTTCGCTTCGGGCGCGGGCGCGAGGGCGATCTCGAGCTGCTCGAGCGGCTCGGCTTCGACGTGAGGCCCGTCCCGCTCGTCGAGAACGTCTCCTCGAGCCGGGTACGGGAGCTCGTCCACGCCGGCGACACGGAGCGGGCGGCGACGCTGCTCGGGCGGCCGCCGGAGGTCGAGGGGATCGTCGTCCGCGGCGACGGGCGCGGCCGCGAGCTCGGTTTTCCGACCGCGAACCTCGACGTGCCGGAGGGGTTGCTCGTCCCGCCCGACGGCGTGTACGCCGGCTGGGCCTGCGAGAGGCGGGCAGCCGTGTCGATCGGGACGAACCCGCACTTCCACGGCGTCGAGCGCCGCGTCGAGGCGCACCTGCTCGACTTCGACGGCGACCTCTATGGCGACCGGCTCGTCATCGAGATCTGGGCTCCGCTCCGCGAGCAGCGCCGCTTCGACTCCGTCGACGAGCTCGTCGCGGCGATCGGCGACGACGTCGAACGGACGCGCGCGGCAACCCGGCCGGGTTGAGGCCGACCCTCATGAGGCGGTGCGGGGAAGGGCGACCCAGCTGATCCGCGCGACGTCCGCCCGCGGGAAGTCGCTTCGCCATGACATGAGCGTCGCGTCGGTGCTCAGCGGGTAGCGACGCTCGATGCGTGTGTCCGTGAGTGGCTCCGTCTCGGTCTCGGTGACGGAGCCACCGGCGACGACGGCTTCGAGGTCGTCGAGTGCGTACGTCCCGTCGATCGAGCCCAGGTTGACGGCCGGGGGCGACGGAAGCTCGAGGCGTAGATCCTCGACGACGTGCCGGATCAGCGCGGATCCCTTCCACGAGTTCGTCAAGACGGCAAGCACGAGCGCGCGCTCGGGAACGAGCAGCAGCAGCGACTGGAAGCCGCCGACCGAGCCCTCGTGGTCGAGCACACCGTCGCGCACCCACCAGCCGAGCGCGTATTGAGCACCGAGCGCCTCTCCGACCGGCTGGTGGAGATCCGTCCATTGCTGGCAATGCACAAGCCCGTACTCGACGAGGTCGCTGACGGTCGACCACAGGCCGCCGGCGGGCCTGCGCTCGACCGGATACGAGGGATCCGTGACGATGTCGCCGGGCAGCGTCCCCAACACGGCGTCGCGTGGCGTCTCGAACCCTGTGTGCCGCAACCCGAGCGGCTCGAGCACGAGCTCACGAAGCGCATCCGAGTACTCGCCGTCGAAAGCGGCCGCGGCCTCCCGGTAACCCGCATTCGAATAGGACCAGAGTCCCGCGCACTCCGGCGGCAACGGCTCCGTCCGCTCCGCGCGGTAGCCCGCCGTGTGTGAGAGCAGCCTGCGCTGG
Organism: Actinomycetota bacterium; assembly: GCA_005883365.1. GTDB lineage: Bacteria > Actinomycetota > Thermoleophilia > Gaiellales > Gaiellaceae > Palsa-739. Next base: position 3,940 of record VAXA01000151.1, on the reverse strand, counting down.
CGGTCGTCGAGCAGCCCGGCGAGCAAGACCGCAGTCGCCGTGAACGACTTGGTGATGGATGCAATCCGGAACGGCCGCTCGTGCGCGCCGGCGAACGCCGTCCGGCCCTCGACGTGCAGCGCCGCCGCAGTCACGGGCACACCCGTCCGCATCTGCGCCTCGCGCACGATCTCGGCCAGCCGCTCATGCGGAATCGCGCTCGCCATGCCGGTTTCCGCTACCCTACCCCGCGACCCAGGCCCGGCTCGCGCCACGTTTCCTTGGCGCCGCGGGCGGAGCCCCGGGAGGCAACTGGAAGGAGAGGGCGTGGCCCTGACCAAGGAAGCGAAGCAGGAGATAATCGACAAGCACGGCCGGAATGCGGCCGACACGGGGTCGCCGCAGGTGCAGATCGCGATGCTGACGCAGCGGATCAACGAGCTGACCGAGCACCTGCGCACCCACAAGCACGACCATTACTCGCGGCGCGGGCTGCTCAAGCTCGTCGGGCGGCGCCGCCGCTTTCTGAACTACTTGCAGAAGCACGACCTCGAGGGCTACCGCGCCCTCATCAAGGAGCTCGGCCTGCGCCGTTAGCTCCCAAGACATACGGAGGGTGGAAGTTCGAGCGAATCCACCAAGATAGATTGGATTGGCTCGAGCTCCCGCCCTCCACAAGCAGAGTGGAGGACAATTGATGAGTATCGCGACCGAGCGCCGGGCGCAGGTCTCCGTCCAAGTAGGGAATCAGGAGATCACGCTGGAAACCGGCCATCTCGCGAAGCAGGCGGACGGCGCAGTCGTCGTCCGCGGAGGCGAGACGATGGTGCTCGCCACCGCCCAGGGGCGCACCGAGGCGCGCGAGGGCGCCGACTTCTTCCCGCTCACCGTCGACGTCGAGGAGCGGATGTACGCCGCCGGCAAGATCCCGGGCGGCTTCTTCAAGCGGGAGGGCCGCCCCACCGAGCGCGCCATCCTCACCGCACGGATGATCGACCGGCCGATCCGGCCGCTGTGGCCGAAGGGCTACCGCAACGAGGTGCAGGTGATCTGCACCGTCCTCAGCGCGGACCTGGTCACGGCCCATGACATCCTCTGCATCAACGGTGCGTCGGCAGCCCTGATGCTCTCGCCGCTGCCGTTCCTCGGGCCGGTGGGCGCTGTCCGCGTCGGTCTGATCGACGGCCAGCTCGTCGTCAATCCGACCCTGCGCGAGACCGAGGACGACGCCGAGCTCGACCTGATCGTCGTTGGTACGAAGGAAGCGCTGACAATGGTCGAGGCGGGCGCGAACGAGATTCCCGAGGAGAAGATCCTCGAGGCGCTCGAGCTGGCGCACGCCGAGATCGTGAAGCTGTGCGAGGCACAGGAGGAGCTGCGCCGGCAGGCCGGCAAGCCGAAGTGGCTCGACCTCGAGCTCGTCGCGGAGATCGAGCGCGACCACGGGCACACGATCTGGGATCGCATCCAGCAGGCCGGCATCCGCGAGTCCGGCTCGATCGTCGAGGAGCTCCTCGCCGAGCTTGCGCCGCCGATCACGATGGACTCGACCGATGACGACATCCAGCGCCAGGTCCAGGTCAAGTCGGCGCTGGCCACGCTGCTCGAGAAGCAGCGGTCGGTCGCCGTCGAGGGGCCGGTTCGCGAGCAGTTCGGCGACGAGCTCAGGGCACTCACCGACGCGGAGCAGGACTCGAAGGCACTCCGCTCCGCGAAGCGCCAGCTCCTGTTCGATCGGATCATCGAGGACGTCGAGCTGCCGTTCCCGGTCGGGGGCGCGTCGATCGACGCCGAGACCGGCGAACCGCTGTCGCCGGTGAAGGACTCGCAGACACGCTCGTACGTCAAGAAGGCGAGCGAGTCCATCTACAAGGACCTCGTGCGGCAGAAGATCGCGGTCGACAAGCGGCGCCCAGACGGGCGCGGAGCGGAGGAGATCCGGCCGATCGAGGTCGAGGTCGGCGTCAACCCGCGTGCGCACGGCTCCGGTCTGTTCACGCGCGGCCAGACGCAGATCCTCTCCTCGCTCACCCTCGGCACGGCGAAGGAGGGGCAGCGGATCGACGATCTCTCACTCGAGGAGGAGCGCCGCTACATGCACCACTACAACTTCCCGCCCTACTCGGTCGGGGAGACGGGCTTCATGCGGGGCCCGAAGCGGCGCGACATCGGCCACGGCGCCCTCGCACAGCGGGCGCTCGAGCCGGTCATCCCGACGCCGGACGAGTTCCCGTACACGGTCCGGATCGTCTCCGAGACGCTCGAGTCGAACGGCTCGTCGTCGATGGGCTCGGTCTGCGGCTCGACCCTCTCGCTCATGGATGCCGGCGTGCCGATCAAGGCGCCGGTCTCCGGCATCGCGATGGGCCTCGTCAAGGAGGGTGACGACTACGTCATCCTCACCGACATCCAGGGCGCGGAAGACCACCTGGGCGACATGGACTTCAAGGTCGCCGGCTCCCGCAACGGGATCACCGCGCTCCAGATGGACATCAAGATCACCGGCGTCACCCAACAGATCATGCGGGACGCGCTCGAGCAGGCGAAGCGGGCGCGCGAGTTCATCCTCGAGAAGATGCTCGAGGTGATCCCGGAGTCTCGCTCGGAGCTCGCCGAGAACGCGCCTCGGATCACGACGATCAAGATCGACCAGGAGAAGATCGGCATGGTCATCGGCAAGGGCGGCGAGACGATCCGCGGCCTCGAGTCCGACTACGAGGTGCAGATCGACATCGAGGAGGACGGCACGATCCTCATCTACGCGACCGAGGGCACGAAGGCGAACGAGGCCGTCGCCGCGATCGAGGCGCTCACGAAGGAGCCCGAGGTCGGCGACACGTTCACCGGCAAGGTCGTGAAGACGACGCAGTTCGGCGCCTTCGTCGAGCTGAAGAAGGGCACCGACGGGCTGCTGCACGTCTCGAACGTCGGCCCGGGCCGGGTCGCGCACATCGAGGACGTGATGAGCCGCGGCGACGTCGTCGACGTCGTCGTGCAGGAGGTCGACAAGGCCCGCGGCCGGATCGGCCTCAAGCTCGTCGCGAAGCACGAGAACGGCGGACTCGTCCAGCCGGAGGAGCTGATCGAGCGGGCGAAGAACGCGCCGCCGCGGCCTCCGGAGGAGGAGCGGCCGCGCGGCGATCGTCGCGGTGGCCGAGGCGGCGGCCGCGGGCGCGGCCCGCGCCGCGACGACGAGTAGTCGCGCACCTGCAGGGCGGCCGGCCCCCGGTCGGCCGCCCAGCGTCAATGTCACCCTTTAGGGGCAGATCTGAGCCCCAAAACGGCTCATCGTCGCCGTCGCTCGTGCCGATGACTTCGAGCGAACCGACCACGTGAGCCTTCCAACCATCTCACCGCTGCGGGGCCTCGTCGAGGTCACCCGCCTTCTGCGGGCGCGTGAAGATCTTCCAGCGCTGCTCGAGGCCGTCGCCCGCACCATCGGCGAGTCCCTCGGCTATGCGACCGTCGCCGTCAACCTCTACCGGCCCGCCTGGGACGACTTCGAGGTGACGACCGTGTACGGGAACGAGGACGCCCGGTCGGTGCTCCTCGGCAACACCCGGCCGGGCGACGACTGGACGGTGCTCCTCTCCGAGCGCTTCGAGCGCGGCGGCGCCTACGTCGTACTGAGCGGCGCCGTCGACTGGGACTCCCTCGGCCCGAGCTACGTGCCGCAGGGAAAGTCGACGGACGATCCCGACGCCTGGGATCCCGAGGACGCGCTCTTCGTCCCGATGCGCGACCAGCACGGTCGTCTGCTCGGGATCATCTCTGTCGACGAGCCCTGCAACGGCCGGCGACCCACCGACGAGGACCTCGACGTGCTCGTGTCGCTCGTCGATCACGCCGCGCTCGCACTCGAGGCGGCGCGGGAGGCAGCCGAGTCGGAGCGGCACCAGCGCGCCCTCGAGGAGCTGCTCGACGTGTCCTCGCGCATCACGGGGGAGCCGTCCAGCGCCGA
>VAXA01000149.1 GCA_005883365.1 Actinomycetota bacterium | reverse complement strand
CGTCGACCGCCGCGCGCGCCGCCTCCCAGGTGCCGGGGCCGATCAGCGTCATCGTGTCGTAGGCGAAGAGGCCCGGCCGCGCCCAGACCGCGGTCGGCGGCGCGGGCGCACGCCCGCTCGTAAGCTCCTCGCGGGCGAAGACGTAGGGGACGACGCGGTCGGAGGGCAAGGATGCGCGTGACCACTCCTCCCACGCCGTGCGCAGGAACTCGACGAGCGCCGGGTCGTGCACCGCGAGCAGCGCCGAGTCGTCGTGCGCGGCGGCCGCGACCTCATCCGCGCCGGCTGCGACGAGCGCCTCGCGGATCGCCAGCGCCCGCGCCGGCACCTCGGTCGCCGGTGTGCGCACACCGACCCAGACCTCGGCCTCCGGCTCGTGCCGCAGGCACTCGTCGCTCCAGACGAACGGCGGCAGCATCTAATGCCCCGTCCGGCAATGGTCAGGGCGCTTCTGGCGGCTGCAAAGCGTCGCGCTGCCGCGTCCTCGGTCGTCCCGGTAGCTTCGGCTACCGCAACTCCCTGCGTCCTTGCATCGCTCGCTTTTCGCGCGCCAGAAACGCGAGCCCATCACCGGACGAGGCATTAGGGTCGCACCATGTCACGGCCGCGCGAGGACGGCATCGTCATCGGCACGCTCGAGCCGGGCCCGCGGAACTCGATCGCCGACGTTGGTGTGACCGTCGGCCATGTCACGGTCGAGCGGACGGGCGTGACCGCGGTCGTACCGCCTGCGCTGCCGGCGCCGGCCGGCACCGCCGTCCTCAACGGCGCGGGCGAGCTGACGGGCTCGCTCGGGATCCGGGAGTGGGGGCTTCTCGAGACGCCCGTCTACCTCACGTCGACGCACGCGGTCGGCCGGGTCTACGACGGCGCCGTCTCGGTGGCGATGGCCGGCGATCCGCGCATCGGCGTCGAGGAGGTGGCCATCCCGGTCGTGGGCGAGTGCGACGACAGCTGGCTCTCGGACGCGCGCGTGCCGCACGTGCAGCCGGCCGACGTCGCCCGTGCCGTGAGCGAGGCGGCGCCCGAGTTCGAGCAGGGCGCGGTCGGCGCCGGTGCGGGGATGAGTTGCTTCGACTGGAAGGGCGGGATCGGCTCCTCGAGCCGGCGGGCCGGCGACGCGACGGTCGGCGTGCTCCTCCTGACGAACTTCGGGTCGAGCGAGCAGCTTCGCGTCGACGGAGTGCCGGTCGGGCGGCTGCTCGATGAGCGCCCCGACGAGGCGCCCGCTCGCGGCGGCAGCTGTATCGCGGTGCTCGCGACCGACGCGCCGCTCGCTCCGCCGCAGCTGGAGCGGCTCGCGCGCCGCGCCGGCCTCGGGCTCGCCCGGGCCGGCTCGGTCGCTCACCACGGCAGCGGCGAGATCTTCGTCGCCTTCGCCACCGCGGAGGGGCGGTCGTTCGACAACTGGGACCTCGACCCGCTCTTCCAGGCGGCCGTCGACGCGACGGAGGAGGCGGTCCTGTGCTCGCTCTGGGCGGCGGTTGACACGACCGGACGCGATGGGCGGCTCGTGCGCGCGTTGCCGCGCGAGAAGGTGCTGGAGCTCTACCGCGGCCGCGGCCGGTAGGGGCCGCCGTACAGCGGCAGGTCGAGCCCCGGCCCGACGCGGTCCATCTCCTCCCACAGCCGGTTGAGGCCGAAGCTGCCGCGCTCGCGGACGCGCTGCACCTGGTCGAGGTCGAGGACGGCCGTGACGACCTCCTCGCCGACGCCGGCCTCGTAGCGCACGGCGCCCTCCGGGTCGATCACGAGGCTGCGGCCGTTCCCCACCGGCGCCGCCGCGTTGACGTTCACGACCGCGACCTGGTTGACGATCGCGTTCGCGCGCGCGATCACGGTCTCGGCGTCGCGGTCGGAGGTGCCGGTGAGCGTGACCTGGAAGATCGCCTCTGCGCCCTGCCACGCGAGCGAGCGGAAGATCTCCGGGAACGCGCCGTCGTGGCAGATCGCGAGCCCGAAACGGCCGACGCCGTCGATGTCGAAGCAGACGGTCTGCGTGCCGGGCTGCGTCGTCTCATACGGCTGCCAGGGGAAGCACTTGCGGTAGCTCGCGACGAGCTCGCCGTTCGGCGAGAGGACGACGGCGGTGTTGGCGACCGCGTCGCCGGCTCGCTCGTACACGCTTCCGGGTACGAGCCAGAGTCCTGTCTCGCGCGCGAGCGCTCCCAGCCGCTCGGTCAGCTCGCCCGGGATGTCGATGGCGATGTCCTGCAGCGACGCTTCGTCCTCCTCGAGCAGCGGGGGCAGCGCCATCAGGTGGAGCTCCGGCGCGACGACGAGCTGCAGGCCGTCGAAAGTCGAGCGGAGGGCACGGACGTTCCGCTCGAGCTGTTCGAGCGTGGCCTCGCGGTCGCCGCGGACACCGGCCGTTTGCAGCGCTGCGACGAAGAGCGAACGGTCCGGCATGGCGTGAGATGCTATTCCGGCCTATGGCCACGCGGCTGACCTACACGACGGGATCGCGCAGCCCCGAGCTCGATCGCGCGTTCGAGACGGCGCTCGCCGACGCGCGCGAACGCGAGCCCGAGCCGCTCTCGCACCTCGTCGGCGGGCGCGACATTGCGGCGGGCAAGCCGTTCGCGCGGGAGGACCCGTCGCGGCGCGAGCGCGTCGCCAGCCGCGCGTACGAGGGGAGCGAGCTCGTCGCCCAGGCCGTCGAGGCCGCGCGGGGGGCGCAGCGCGAGTGGCGGCGCCTGCCGCACCCTGAGCGCGTTGCCGTCTTGCGCGCGACCGAGCGCCTGATCGACGAGCGCAAGCTCGAGCTCGCCGCGATGGTCAGCCTGGAGGTCGGCAAGGTGCGCACCGAGGCGATCGCCGAGGTCGAGGAGGCGATCGACCTGATCGAGACGTACTGCCGGCAGGTCGAGACGGCGGAGGGATTCGAGACGCCGCTCGGGCAGCTCTCACCAGACGAGCGCAACGTCGACGTCCTCCGCCCGTACGGCGTCTTCGGCGTCATCGCGCCGTTCAACTTCCCGTTTGCGCTCGCCTTTGGGATGACGGCGGCCGCCCTCGCCGCGGGCAACGCGGTCGTGCTGAAGCCGCCGGAGGAGGCGCCCGCGTCGGGCGGCGCCGTCGCGCGGCTGCTCGCCGAGGCGGGCGTCCCCGACGGCGTGATCTCGCTCGTCCACGGCGGTCCGAGCACGGGCGAGGCGCTCGTCGGCTCGGGGGTCGACGGGGTGGCCTTCACCGGCTCGGCCGAGGTCGGCCGCGAGATCGGGCGCCGGATGTCGGAGGGCGCGTTCCCGCGGCCGGTGTTGGCGGAGATGGGCGGCAAAAACGCGGCGGTCGTGGGCGCGAGCGCCGACCTCGACGCGGCCGCCGAGGGCATCGCCAAGGCCTCCTTCGGCTTCTCGGGCCAGAAGTGCAGCGCGTGCTCGCGCGCGATCGTGGTCGACGAGGTGCACGACGAGCTCGTCGAGCGGCTCGCGGTGCTTGCGCGGACGACGAGCGTCGGCGACCCGGCCGATCCTGACGTCGCCACCGGGCCGGTCGTGAACGGGAATGCGGTCGAGCGGTTCGAGCGCTCGGTCGAGACTGCGCGCCGCGACGGCGCGGTCGCGGCGGGAGGCTCCCGCGGCGACGAGGCGGGCTGGTTCGTCGAGCCGACGGTCGTCCCCGGCCTGCCGCTCGGCCATGCGTTGACCCGCGACGAGCTCTTCCTGCCGGTCCTCACCGTCGTGCGCGTGCCGGACTTCGACGCCGCGCTCGCGGAGGCGAACGCCGTCCCGTACGGCCTCACCGCCGGCGTCTTCTCGCGGGACGAGGGCGAGCTCGACCGCTTCCTCGACGAGATCGAGGCCGGCGTCGTCTACGTCAACCGGCGCGCCGGAGCGACGACCGGCGCGTGGCCCGGCATCCAGTCCTTCTGCGGCTGGAAGTCGAGCGGCCTGACCGGTAAGGGCGGGCTCGGGCCGTACTACGTCCAGCAGTTCGCGCGCGAGCAGAGCCGGACGATCGTCGAGCAGTGACCGCGTCCTCGGAAAACGTGCGCGAGCGGATCCGTGCGCTCGAGGGCACGGGCCTGCGCACGTTCTGGGAGCCGGAGCCGCTCGTCTGGGCGCGGACGGAGGGCTGCCACGTCTGGGATGCGGAGGGCCGCTCGTATCTCGACCTCTACGCCGGCTTCGCGGTCGCGAACGTCGGCTACTGCCATCCCCGCGTCATCGACGCGATCCGCGAGCAGGCGGGCGTGATGACCCACTGCCCGTCGGCGGCTCCATCCGAGGTGCGGGCTCAGCTCTACGAGCGGCTCCTTGCGATCGCGCCGCCTGCGCTCGACCGCGTCCTCCTTGCGATCACCGGGGCGATGGCGAACGAGATGGCCGTCCAGCTCGCGCGCGCCGCGACCGGGCGCCGGAGCGTCGTCACCTTCTCGGGGACGTACCCCGGACGCACAGTCGGAGCGGTGCGTTACGCGGGCAAGCGCGCCTACCGCGAGCAGTTCGGGGTCGCGGCCGACGCGTACTTCATTCCCTTTCCGGACCCGTACCGGAGCCCCTGGGCGGGCGACGGCGATTCGTGCGAGATCGCGCTCGGGCTCCTCGAGCACGCGCTCACCGACCCCGCGTCCGGCGTCGAGCCGCCCGCATGCGTCCTCGTCGAGCCGATCCAGGGCAACGGCGGGGTCGTCGTCTCGCCGGCCGGCTTCCTGCGCGGCCTGCGGGAGCTGTGCGACCGGACCGGCACGCTGCTCGTCTTCGACGAGATCCAGTGCGGCTTCGGGCGCAGCGGCCGGATGTGGGCGGCAGAGCACGAGGGCGTCGTGCCCGACCTGATGACGGTCGGGAAGGGGATCGGCGGCGGCCTCCCACTAGCCGCGCTGCTCGGGCGCGCCGAGCTGATGACGACGTGGGAGCCCGATGCGGTCTCCTCGACCTTCCTCGCGAACGCGCTCACGGCGGCGGCGGGCTGCGCCGCGATCGACGTGCTGCGCGAGGAGGCGCTCGTAGAGCACTCCGCGCGGCTCGGGGAGCACGCACTGGCGCGGCTACAGAACGAGCTTGGTGGGCATGGCGCCGTCGGCGACGTCCGTGGCCGCGGCCTCTTCCTCGGGCTCGAGCTCGCGGACGCCGAGCTCGCCGGGCAGGCGCGGCGTGCGTTGCGGGAGCACGGCGTCCTCGTCGGCCGCGGCGGCCGATACAGCAATGTCCTGATCCTCGCGCCGCCGCTCGTGATCGAGGAGGACGTCCTCGACAGCGGCCTCGACACGATCGTCGAGCTCCTCGGCTAACGCGCGCGCGCCCTTCCTCGACCTTTAGAGACACGTCCGGTACCTGGTACCGGCCGTGTCCGAAGCGGCCACGCCGACTGCCCGCTCTGGCCATGGTCAGGTGCCAGGCACCGAGACAGTCCAAGGAGGCCGCGCGGCTGCGTCAATTGATGCACGGACATGTCCAGACAGCGCATGTCCGGGTGCCTGGCACTGAGACGCGTCCTTTAGGGACATGTCCGGTACCT
>VAXA01000150.1 GCA_005883365.1 Actinomycetota bacterium | reverse complement strand
GTGAGCGACCCCATTGCGCGCCCGTTATGTACCGGGACTTGTTCGCTGGTCGAGGTGTTGCCTGTCACGGTCGTCTTGTTGCCGGCGGCGGGGTTCTTGCCGCCATTGTTGATGCACTGGTAGACGGCCGTGTTCGTTCCGCTGCAGGTCCCCGTGGTCGAGGACACGTTGCCCAGACCGGAGACGTCGTAGGAACAAACGAGCTGGCCTTGGTTGTTGACGCTGAACGAAGAACTCTTGAAGTTCGCCGCAGCAGACGCCGTGGCCGCACCAAAGGCCAGGACGCCCACCAGAACGAGCGTCACGATCAAGAAACGTTGTTGCCGCATGGTTTTCCTCCTTGGGATGCCGTGCATCCCCTGTGCTCACCCCAGAGGGAGTTGTCCCTCCGATGGGTGATCTGCGTCAGTGATGAATAAGTTGCGGCTCTGAGGCCACTACACTGAGCGCCGCATCACCTCCCCTCGAAAGTGCTCGTTTTGCTAGGCGGGTACGTGCGAGGGACTGATGCACAGACCCTGCCTCGCCTACACCGCGCGGCAGGGTCACCTCCATGGGATCTCGCGACGCGGCGGACCCGAGCTGCGCCACCCAACTGTTTGGTCTCTGAGTGCGCAGAACGCCGCAGAACCCCAACACCCGCAGACCTCCAATAACTTGGAGACGCCGTCTGTTCTGTCTGACGGTCGTACCGCGTTGATTCTTCCACAGGTCCTGTGGATTGCTAACACGGCGGCCGCTCGGAGATCGCAGCGACTGACCGTTCAATCAACCCGGCTTCTGAGCACCGCGCGTGAAGGTTCAGGCACAGGTAATACCCGCGGGCACTGCTTCCTGCGACCAGCGTCGATCACAATCGCCAGCGGAACAACGTCGCCTGGGCTAGCGTCCTTACGCCTGAGCGGCGCTAGCTCTTCGTGCCCGAGAGGATGAAGGCGACGAGGTCGTTCAGCTGCGAGGACGACAGCTGAGTGCCGAAGTTCGTGGGCATCAGGCCCTTGTTGAACCCCTTCGCGATGTACGCGTCCGGGTTGACGATCGATTCCTTGATGAACGCCGCGAGCGGTGTGTTGTGGTCCGCCTTCGCGTCGGAAGCCGGCGCCGAGTCGAGGTCGGGCCCGATGGTGCCGGTCGCCCCGGCGGGCTGGAACGTGTGACACGAGGCGCAGCCGCTCGAGGCGAAGACCGACTTGCCCGCCGCCGCGTTACCGCCTCCCCCCGAAGAGGTCGTCGTCGAAGAGGAGCCCGTCGTGGTCGCGGAGGTCGTTGTCGCGGCCGTGGTCGAGCCGCCGACGGTGACCGTGTGCACGACGGTCGCGGACGGCTTCCCGAGCGAGGTGTAGTGACCAACCGCCCAGCCCGCGAAGCCCGCCGGGAAGAGCAGCGTTACGAAGAGCAGCCAGAGGAGGACCTCGCCAGTCGAGCTCCACGGATTCCGGCGTCTCGGGCGGGGCACGGGCGGGAGGCTATCGAGTTGCGCTGCGCGGCGGCGCAGCTACCTGGTAGGTAGAGGCCGATGACGACGGTAACCGTCAGCCTCGCCGCGGTCCGGCGGCTCGTGGTGTCCACCCAGGGCTACGCGCCGCGCTTCCGCCACGCTCGAGCCGGCGACATCGAAGGTGCGATCCGGCGGCTCGGGGCGGTCCAGCTCGACTCGATCTCGACGGTCGACCGGGCGCACCGGCTCACGCTCACGAGCCGCATCGGCGCATACGACGAAGCGGAACTGCAGGGCCTGCTCGCCTCGGGGCGCGTCTTCGAGTACTGGGCGCACGAGGCCTGCCTCCTCCCCATCGAGATCTGGCCTCACTGCCGCCGCACGATGGACGGCGGCGGTCACTGGGGCATCCACGACCGGGCGCTGCGCGAGCACGCCGACCTCGTGGAGCCGGTGCTGGAGCGGATCCGCGCCGAGGGCCCGCTCGCCTCGCGCGACTTCGGAGGCACGCGGACCAGCTCGGACATGTGGGGACGGACGCCGGCGAAGGCGGTGCTCGAAGCGCTCTGGGACCGCGGCCTGCTCGTCATCGCAGGCCGGGAGACCTTCCAACGCCGTTACGACCTCGCGGAGCGCGTGATCCCGCGCGCCATCCTCGATGCGCCGACGCCGGACGAGGACGAGACGCTGCGAACGCTCGCGCTTCTCGCCGTCCGTGCTCGCGGCGCGCTCACCGAGCCGGCGATCCGCGAACACTGGCGGCTCAAGGGCGGCCGCGCGCGCCTGCACCACCACGTCCTCGCGCTCATAGACGAGGGCCTCCTGCGCGAGGTGCACGCCGACGACAGCGGGCCGCCGCTCTACGTGGACGCCGAGGCGGAGCTCGACGGCAGGCTCGTACCGCCCGTCCTCCTCTCCCCGTTCGACAACCTGCTCTGGGACCGGCCGTTACTCGAGCGGCTCTTCGGCTTCCGCCACGTGATCGAGGTCTACAAGCGCGAGCACGAGCGCGCGTACGGCTACTACGTGCTGCCGCTGCTCTCGGGCGACCGGATCGTCGGGCGCGCCGACCTCAAGGCCGATCGCCGCGAGGGCGTGCTCCAGGTTCGGCGCTTCCACCGCGAACCGAGCGTGCGCGGGAACGCGGAGGCCAAGCTCGAGCGCGCAGCGGTTCGTCTCGCGCGCGTGCTCGGCCTCGAGAAGGTCAGCTATGCGTGAGGTACCGGTCGAGGTCGCGCGGCGGATGGCGGTGCGCGCGCAGGTACTGGACGAGAGCGCGCACGGCGTCCTCGAGACCGTCCGCCGGCTTGGCTTCCTCCAGCTCGACCCGATCTCGAGCATCGCTCCGCCCCAGCATCTCGTCCTGTGGAGCCGCCTCGGGCCCTTCCAGACCGCCGAGCTCGAACGCCTCCTGTGGCAGGAGCGAAAGCTCGTGGAGTGGGACGCGTTCGTCTTCCCGATCGAGGACCTGCCCATCCTCAAGGCGTTCATGCGCCGCCGCGACCGGCCACTCGACCGGCGGATCATCGCCTGGCTCAAGGAGCACGCGGCCTACCGCCGCTACGTCCTGAAGGAGCTCCGCGAGCGCGGCCCGCTGTTGTCGCGCGAGATCGAGGACGCGCCGGCCCACCGGCGCGAAGGCCACCGCTGGTGGGGCGAGCGGAAGATGGGCCTGATGCTCAACTGCCTCAGCGCGCGCGGCGAGGTCGCCGTCGTCGGGCGGCGCGGCAAGCAGCGCGTCTGGGATCTCGCCGAGCGCTGGTACCCTGAGACCGAGACGCTGCCGCTCCCCAAGGCGCGGAAGCTCTGGGAGGAGAGCCGCTTCCGCGCGCTCGGCGTGCGACTCGAGCGCGGCCGCCTCGTCGCGCATCCGGACGCGGAGGACGGCCCCGTCCCCGCGCGCACCACCTTCCTCTCGCCCTTCGACCGGCTCGTCCACGACCGCGACCGCGCCGAGGCGCTCTGGGGCTTCCGCTACCGGCTCGAGATGTACGTACCCGCGGCGAAGCGCGAATATGGCTACTACGTCCTCCCGATCCTGCACGGCGACCGGCTCGTCGGCCGGATCGAGCCCGTCTTCGATCGGCGCGAGAAGGTGCTGCGGGTGAAGGGGCTCTGGTGGGAGCCGGGCGAGGATCCGGTCGAGCTGCGAAAGCCTCTCGCGAGCTTGGCTACCTTCCTCGGCGCCGAGCGCGTCGATGCATAGCGCCGAAGGCGCTGCGCTTCAACGGCGTCTTGGGGGAGGACGGCGTGCGGCCCGTTTCGCCGGCGCCCGCTTTGCACCGCTTCGCGGCCTTGGGCGGCTCTTCGCCGCCCGGCTGACGAGCTCCGCGTACAGCTCCGCGATCTCGTCGGTCTGCACGTCGAGCGACGGCGACCCGATCGTGATCTCGGTCATCTGCACCCGCGCCACCGACGTCGGGGCGAAGTAGCCGGCGATCAGCGTGCGCCGCTCCTTCGCAATCTCGAAGAGAACGTCGCGCAGTCGCTCGAGCTGGCCGCGGACGTAGACGTGCATCATCGCCACCTGCGGCGGATCGGGAACGACGTCGACGCCGTCGACGCGGGCGAGCGCGACGCCGATCTCGCGCGCCTTGCGCACGAACGACGGCATGCGCGGGAGCAGCTCGTCGAGGCCGCGTCCCGCCGAGAGCGCCATCGGCTCGTACGTCGAGAGCCTGCCGCCGTGCCGGACCCGCCAGACACGCGCCTCCGCGATCACATCCTCCGGCCCGGCCAGTACGCAGCCGCCGAGGCCGCCCAGATCCTTGTAGAGCGAGACGTACACGGTGTCGAACAGCGCCGCGATCTCACGCAACGGCCGGCGGTAGAACGGCCCGCACTGCCAGAGCCGAGCTCCGTCGAGGTGCAATGCGACACCGTGCTTGCGCGCCCACGTCGTCTGTGCGCGTAGGTCGCGCCACGCGGGTAGCTGCCCACCGAGATCGCGTTGCGGAAGCTCGAGCAGCAGCGCGCCCAGCGGTTCGCTCACCTCGTCGAGATCGGCGCGCGCAAGGAGCTGGTCGCGGTTGCCGATCGGGCGTGCGTGTAGCCCGTGGAGGTGCTCGTAGCCGCGCTCCTCGTGTACGTCGAGGTGGCACTGCGGATGGAAGCCGACCGTCGAGCGGCCGCTTCGATCGCACCAGATCCGCAGCGCGACCTGCTGAGCCATCGTGCCGCTCGGGAAGAGCACGGCCGCTTCCTTCCCGAGCAGCCGGGCCATGCGGGACTCGAGGCGCTTGACGCTGTCGCCGCCCCCGTAGACGTCCATGCGCGAGCCCGCGCGGTCGGCGAGCGCACGAAACGTCTCTGCCGGATCGCGCGGAGCCGTCCAGGCGGTGACGAAGCGCTCGCAGCGCGCGACGATCCGCTCACGTTCCCGTTCGTCCACCCGCGCGAGCCTACAATCGCCGTGTGGACTTCGAGACCCGCGCGATCCACGTCGGGCAGGAGCCGGACCCCGCGACCGGCGCGATCATCACGCCGATCTACCAGACGTCGA
>VAXA01000148.1 GCA_005883365.1 Actinomycetota bacterium | reverse complement strand
GCAGGGACTGCTCGAGGCGCGGATCAGGGTGCTGCGCCACCGGCTCCAGCACGCGTCGATCGTCGACGAGGAGGCTGCCGCGGCGAGCGGCGTCGTCACCGTCGGCTCGCGGGTGGAGCTCGAGCGCGAGGACGGCGAGCGGCTCGCGGTCGAAATCACCGGCGTCGGCGGTGTCTCGCCCGACTCGCCCGTCGGGCGGGCTCTGCTCGGCAAGGCGCCAGGCGACGAGATCGAGGTGGAGGCGCCTCGCGGCCGCTGGCGGGCTCGCGTCCTGTCCGTCGGGCGGGCCTCGTAGACTCGCTCGCGTGAGTGCGGTGCCTGTCGCAGCGGTCGAGACGCTCGAGGCGTACGCGGCGGAGACGGCCGGCTGTACGCGCTGCCGGCTCTCTCAGGGACGGACGCAGGTCGTCTTCGGTGCGGGCAACCCGCGCGCCGACCTGATGTTCGTCGGCGAGGCGCCCGGGTTCCACGAGGACAAGCAGGGCGTCCCGTTCGTCGGCCAGGCGGGAAAGCTGCTCGAGCGGCTACTCACGGGTGTCGAGCTAGGGCGCGAGGACGTCTACATCGCGAACGTCCTCAAATGCCGCCCGCCGGGCAACCGCGACCCTCAGCAGGACGAGATCGAGGCCTGCGAGCCGCATCTCTTCCGCCAGATCGAGTTGATCGAGCCGAAGGTGATCGCGACGCTCGGCAACTTCGCGACGAAGCTCCTCTCTGGCCGGCCGCTCGGGATCACGCGCGTACACGGCCAGGAGCAGCCGCTCACGATCGCGGGCCGCAGCGTCGTCCTCTACCCGCTCTACCACCCGGCGGCGGCGCTCTACACGCCGGCGATGCTGAAGGTGCTCGAGGCGGACTTCGCCCGCCTGCCGGAGCTCATGGGGCGCACTCCTCAGCCGCCGGCCGTCGTGGTGCCCGAGCCCGAGCCGGAGCCGGCCGTCGCTGCGCCGGCGGAGCAGCTCGGGCTCTTCTGAGGTAGGCGTCCCTCCTAGTCTTCGGTGCGTGGAGGAGACGGTGACGCACGCTCCGGAGGAGACGGAGGCGCTAGCGGCCGAGCTCGCGCGGCGGCTCGCGACCGGCGACGTGGTCACCGTCGCGGGC
>VAXA01000147.1 GCA_005883365.1 Actinomycetota bacterium | reverse complement strand
ACGCCGAGGATTCGAGCGCGGACACGGACATGAACGTCGTGCTGACCGGCGACGGCCGCCTCGTCGAGGTGCAGGCGACGGCCGAGCGAGACCCGTTCGCACGCGAGACCCTCGACGAGCTGCTCGAGCTGGCTGCCGCGGGCATCGGCGAGATCGCAGCGCTCCAGGCGGAGGCCGTCGCGCGTGAGCTCCCCTAGCGTCCTCGTCCTCGCCGCGACGACGATCGGCTGGCCAGAGGTGCTGCTGCGCCTCTTCGTCGCGGCCGCACTCGGCGGCGCGATCGGGCTCGAGCGCGAGCTGCGCGAGCGGCAGGCCGGGCTGCGCACGCACCTCGTCGTCTCAGTCGGCGCAGCCCTCTTCACGCTCGTCTCGGCGTACGGGTTCAGCGGCTTCGACGGCAAGGTCGACCCGACCAGGATCGCCGCGCAGATCGTGAGCGGGATCGGCTTCCTCGGCGCAGGCGCGATCATCCGCCAGGGCCTCTCGGTGCGCGGCCTCACGACCGCAGCTTCGCTCTGGCTCGTCGCGGCGATCGGAATGGCGGCCGGCGCCGGCTACTGGGACGGCGCGCTCATCGCCACGCTCGGCGCTCTGCTCACGCTGGGGCCGCTGCGCGTGATTTCCTTCCGCATCCTGAGCCGCTACCGCCCGCAGCGCGACCGACTGCTCGTCGAGGTCCCGGCCGGCGGCAGCCCGGTCCCGATCATCGCGGCGATCGAGCGGCAGGGCGGCCGGGTCGTGTCGCTCGACGTCGCGCAGGAGGGAGACCGGCGCTCGGTCGGCATCGACGTCGAGCTCGCGGTCGGCTCGGCCCCGGCTGTCGTGGCGGAGGTCGCCGAGATCGACGGCGTGCTCGAGGTGCGGTGGACGGACTGAAGGCCGTTCTCGCCTCGCGCAACCGGCACAAGGCGCGGGAGCTCGAACGGCTCCTGCCGGGCTGGACGGTCGAACCGCTCGACCGCGATGACTACCCGCCCGAGACTGGAGCGACCTACTACGACAACGCCGTGCTCAAAGCCAGGTTCGGCCGCGCAGTCACCCTCGGCGAGCGGTGGGTGCTCGCAGAGGACTCGGGGCTCGAGGTCGAGGCCCTCGGCGGCCGCCCCGGTGTGCTCTCGGCTCGCTACGCCCCCGAGGGCCCGCCGGCAGTCGCGAAGCTCCTCGGCGAGCTCGAGGGCATCGATGATCGCCGCGCCCACTACACCTCGGAGCTCGTCCTCCTCTCGTTCGACGGACGCGAGTTGCGCGGCACGGGCACGCTGGACGGCCGGATCGCTGACGAGCCGGTCGGCAGCGAGGGTTTCGGCTACGACCCGATCTTCGTCCCGGAGGGCCAGGAGCGGACCGTCGCCGAGCTGGGGAACGAATGGAAGGCCGAGAACTCGCATCGCGCCCGCGCGGCGCAAGCGCTGCTCGAGGCGCTCAGCCGCTCGTGACCCGGAAGTCAACCGGCGCGAAGCTCGAGCTTCCCTGCGCGTCGCCGGAGAGCACCTCCAGGGGATAGGTGCCCGGCTGGGCAGACGGGATCGTGACCTGCACGTGAAAGGTGCACCGATTCGCGACGTACTGCGTCCCGACGAGCTTCACCGGCGCACCAGCGACCGCTGAGAGGGGACGGGCGCTCGCGAGGGACGTCCAGTGGTCGAAGTCGAGGTTCCAGTACGCGAGAGCCTCGGTCGCCGTCTGCCCGAGATCCTGGCCGCCCTCGCTCATCACTGGGAGACGTCCGGAGACCGTTGCGGTCGAGCCGGGCGGTCCGGAGGAGGGTCTGACGGTCGTGTCGTAATAGCCGGTTCCCGTGGGGCGAGGGCAGTCTGCGGCCTTCGCGGTGGTCGAGGTCGGCCGCGCCCCGGGCAGCCGGAGCCGTGCCAGCTCGAGGTCGGCGGCGGCGACGTCCTCCGGCAGTGGATGGTCGCTCCCGAAGAAGACGTAGAGGTCGACGGCGTACGAGCCGTACCGTCCGAACAAGCGCCAGATCGAGCCCGACGCGGCGTAGCAGCGTGCGATCGTCACGGCGGGCGCGCAGCGGAAGCCCTCGAATGGATTCGACGCAACCGCGTGCTCGACTCGCATTGGCAGCAGCCTGCGTGGGGAATGGCGGTTCCCGTCGCGGAGATACATCGCCCAGATCACGACCCCGAAGCGGGGCAGCGTCGCGACGGTACGCGACGGCGGGCTTGTGAGGCTCTTGTCCACAGGCGCCGGCGGGACGTTGGCGGCGACGAGCTCGCCGTCGCGCGAGAGCAGATGCCACCCGGCCGCGGACTGGAAGTGCGGCCTCCCGCCGCCGCAGCCGGCAACGAGCGCGGCCAGCGCGACCGTCACGGCCACCTTCGAGATCATGCCCTCGCTACGTCTGGAGCGCGCCTTCCGGTCCCCCCACGGGCTTCCGCCGCTCCCGCCACCACCAGTTGAGCTCGCCGCCGAAGACGATCACGTTCGCCATCACGTAGAGCCACAGCAACAGGATCGCCGGGCCGCCGAGTGTCCGCAGGGTCACGTTGACGTCGGCCAGGCGAACGAAGACCGGCAGCCCTTGGAACGACGCCTCGAGCACGACCGCGCCCGCGACTGCGCCCGGGAGCGCTTCGCGCAGCTCGACGCGTGTGTTCGGCAGCCAGCGGTAGACGGCGAGCAGGAAGAGAAAGACTCCGGCGAGCGACGCGCTGATCGAGACGATGTACGCGAGGACGGGGCTGTCGGCGAACGCCCCGAGGTTGTGCTTCAGGACGCTCACGCCGAGCGCGCCGACGACGAGGCTCGCGAACAGCGTGACGAGAACGCTCGTCGCGAGCGCCGCGGCCAGCAGCTTCCCGTGCAGAAAGCGCCTGTTCGGCAGGCCGTAGACGATGTTGAGCGCCGACTCGAGCGCGCTGAAGAACGAGAGCGACGACCAGATGAGGCCGATCCCCCCGATGATCCCGAGCGCCGCAGCGTTGTCCTGGACGCGGCGGACGAGCTTGATGATGCTGTCGAGCGACGTGCCGGGGAACGCGTGCTTGAGCTCGCGGACGAAGAAGTCCGAAGCCTCGGCGCGGTGGGCGAGGCCGAAGAGCGAGAGGGCGAGAAAGACGAGGGGCACGAACGAGAGGAGCGCGAAGTACGCGACCATCGCCGCGAGGTGGGTGCCGCGGTCGGCGAAGAACTTTTGGACGAGCTGGCGACGACGGATCCGCACGGATGCAGAGTCTGCACCTTGATACCGTCGGACCGGTGGAGCCGGCACGCGCGCTCGCGGATCTCGTCGAGATCTCGCCGCAGATCGAGGCGGCGGCGGTCGTGACAGGCGACGGCGAGCTGGCCGGCTCGGTGGGCGTCCCCGACGGGCGGGCGAGCGTGCTCGCACGCACCGTCCGCGAGCTGCTCGAGGGCGCGGCCGGGTTTCGCCACGACGGCGGGCGCGTCACCCAGCTCCATGCCGAGCTCGCCGCTGGAGACGTGTTCGCCGTGGCGGGCGCGGCCGAGCGCGCGATCGTCGCCGTGACGCGAGAGAGGGCGACACCGGGTCTCCTCTTCTACGACCTGAAACGCTGCCTCGCGGCGCTGGAAGAGGAAGACGCTGAGGAGTAGGTTCGTCACCCTCGCCGGCTTCGCGAGCGGTGCGCTCGCCGGAACCGCCGCCTACCGGCGCTGGTTCGCGGGCGGACGCGAGCGGATCGACGTCTACTTCGACGACGGCTCGTTCGTCACCTTCGGGCCCGGCTCGCCGGAGGGCGCGCGGCTGCTTCCGGTCGCCCGGCAAGTCCTCATGGCAGCGCGGCGGGCATGAGCGACGTGGAGCTGGGCGAGGCGCTCCTCGCCGCCGCGTATCTCGAGGGCGATTTCGTCCTGCGCTCCGGCAAGCGGTCGCGCTATTACCTCGACAAGTACCGCTTCGAGACGCGGCCCGACCTCCTCGCGGCACTCGGCGAGCGGATCGCCGCCGCGGTCCGCGAGCACGAGCCGGAGGCCGAGCGGCTCGCCGCGCCCGTGCTCGGAGGCGTCGTGCTCGCCGCGTCCGCCTCGCTCGTCTCGGGCCTGCCGTTCCTCATGGTCCGCGACGCGGCGAAGGAGTACGGGACCGCGAACCGCATCGAGGGTGGCTTCGAGCCGGGCGAGTGCGTGTGCCTCGTGGAGGACATCGTCACCTCCGGCGGAGCCCTTCTCGAAGCGGTGTCGGCCGTCCGCGAGGTGGGCCTCGTCGTCCGGACTGCGGTCTGCGTGATCGACCGGGAGGAGGGCGGAGCGGACGCTCTCGCGCGCCAGGCGGTCCGTCTACGGCCCCTTTTCCGGGCGGGAGAGCTGCTGAAAGGCGAGAAAACCCCCGCAAAACCGCATGGTTGAGCGGCAAACACGGACTTGGTAGGGTCGTTCAGGCCCAGCAAGCGATCTAACGACTGGAGGAGAGAGTGACGAAGCAGGAGTTCGTATCCGAGGTGGCCCGCCGCTCGCAGCTGTCGAACCGCGACGCAGGTAAGGCCGTCGACGCGTTCCTCGAGGCCGTCGTCGACACGCTGAAGGGCGGAGGCGAGGTCACGTTCACTGGATTCGGCAAGTTCTCGACCGCGAACCGCGCGGCTCGGATGGGGGTCAACCCTCGCAACCCGAGCGAGAAGGTGCACATCCCCGCGGCGCGGGTTCCGAAGTTCTCGGCGGGCAGCGGCCTCAAGTCGGCCGTCAAGCAGACGTCGTCCTACTAGCGATCAGGGCCCGGAAGGGCCACATCTCCTCCGAGGATCGAGAGGCCGCCTTCGGGCGGCCTCTTCGTCCCGGGCGCCTCGTATCCTGGGAGGCGTGAGGACGCCGGGGCATTTCGCGGATCGGCTCGCTGCCGCCGTGGAGCGCAAGGGCGCGCCGCTTTGCGTCGGCCTCGACCCCGATCCTGCGCTGATGCCCGCCGGTCTCGGCGTCGTCGAGTTCTGTCGCGGGATTGTCGACGCCGTGGCCGGGGCCGCGGTCGCTGTCAAGCCCCAGTCGGCCTTCTTCGAGGCGCAGGGGACGACGGGCTGGGAGGCGCTCGCCGAGGTCTGCGAATACGCCCGTGCGGCGGGGCTCCTCGTGATCGCCGACGCGAAGCGCGGTGACGTCCCGTCGACCGCCCGCGCCTACGCCGCCGCGTTCGCGCCGCTTGCGGATGCGGTCACGGTGAACCCGTACCTCGGGCACGACTCGCTCGAGCCCTTCTTCGAGCGCGACGAGCTCGGCGTGTTCGTCCTCGTCAAGACCTCCAATCCGAGCAGCGCGGACATCCAGGATCTGCCGCTCGCGGACGGACGGCCGCTGTGGCAGCACGTCGCGGGGCTCGTCGACCGCTGGGGCGCCGACCTCGTAGGTGCGAGGGGACTTTCCTCGGTTGGCGCCGTGGTCGGGGCCACGTATCCGGACGTGCTCGAAACCATCCGGGGCCTGCTTCCGCGTGCCGTGCTCCTCCTGCCCGGCGTCGGCGCACAGGGCGGTCGGCCGGAGGACCTGGCCGCCGCATTCGCTGCCGGACCGGCGAGCGCGCTCGTCTCCGCCTCGCGCTCGGTCCTCTACGCGGACCGCGGTCCGAGCTGGCAGGAGGCAGCTGCCGCGGAGGCGGCACGCCTCGCGGAGGAGCTGCGTGCCCTCGCCCTCGTTGGCTGAGCCGTGGACCGGAGCCGCTTCACGCGATACGCAGCTCCTGTGGCCTTTCTCGCGGCGATCACGATCGGTGCCGTCGTCGTCCGGGCCGGATTCGAACACGGCAAGCATCCCGCCACGACGCCGACCACGACCGTGACCGGGAAGACGAAGACGACGCCTGCGCACTCGCACAAGCGGCGCCACCTGCGGACGTACACCGTCCAGTCCGGCGACACCCTGGAGTCGATCGCGACGAGGACCGGGACGACGGTCGCCAAGCTCGAGCAGCTCAACCCCGGCGTCGACCCGACGGCGCTCCGCGTCGGCGAGAAGATCCGCGTCGAGTAACCTCCGCTCCGGCGTGGTGCACCGGCAGTGATCGTCACCGTAACCCTCAACGCCGCGGTCGACCGGACGCTGACCGTTCCCAACTTCCAGTTCGGCCACCGGCACCGGGCGAGCAACAGCCTCACGAGCGCGGGGGGCAAGGGCGTCAACGTCGCGCGGGCGCTGAAAGGGCTCGAGACCCCGGTGGTCGCCACCGGCCTCGCCGGCGGCCGCACGGGCGAGCGGATCGTCGAGGATCTCGGGCTCGAGGGAATCCTCAGCGACTTCGTCCGCATCTCCGACGAGTCCCGCACCTCGATCGCGGTCGTCGATCCGACCGCGGGGGCGCTCACCGAGGTCTACGAGTGGGGGCCCGCCGTGCGGCCGGACGAGCTGCAGATGCTGTCCGACAAGCTCCACTACCTCTCCCGCGTCGCGAGCTTCGTCGTCTTCTCCGGCTCGCTGCCGCGCGATGTCGAGAACGACTTCTACGCCCACGCGATCCACGACCTGAACCGGCGCGGTATCCGGTGCGTCCTCGACTGCGAGGGCGAGCCGTTGCGCCTCGGGGTCGAGGCCGAGCCCTACCTCGTCTCGCCCAACCAGCAGGAGGCCGAGAGCCTCGTCGGGCAGGAGTTCATGGACGAGGAGGACTTCGTGATGGCGCTCGACACGATTGCCGACCTCGGCGCGCGCAACGTCCTCATCACGCAGGAGACCGCCTGCTTCGCGCTCGTCCGGGAGGAGCGGCAGGTGCAGCGCTTCCGGGCCTCGATCCCGCGGGTCGAGCCGATCGCGCGGGTCGGCGCGGGCGATGTCCTCCTCGGCGGCTACCTGTCCGAGCGCTTCAACGGACGCTCGGTGGGAGACGCGCTACGGACGGCGGTCGGCTGTGCGGCCGCCTCGGTCGTCGAACTCGGCGCGGGCCGCTTCGACCCGCGCGAGGCCGCCCGCCTCGCCGGTGGGGTCGAGATCGTGGAGCTCGAGCCCGTCGAGGCGTAGGAGAGCTATCCGACCGCGAGGCCGCGGAGGCGGCCGGCGTCGGCGCGGTTCTCCACCCAGACGAGCTGGCCGTTCGCGAGCGAAAGACCGACCGTGTTCGGAGCGGTCTTCGTAAGCAGCCGCGTCCGGCCGCCGACGGTCGAGACGCCCCGGAGCGTTTCCCCGACGCTGTAGACAACCAGCTGGTCACTCGCGGCGAGTTGCGGCGAGGAGCGGGCGGAGACCACGACACTTCCGAGCTTCGTCCCGCTGGCGGCGTCGTACCACAGGATCCTGTCGTGAGGGCCGTTCCGTGTGAGGACGGCGAGCACGTGAGGGGAGAGGGCGATCGCGAGCGGTACTCCGCGTACGAATGCGTGGCTCACCTGGCTCCCGGTGGTGGCGTCGGCGACGTAGAGCAGGCTGCCGGCGCTTGCGGCGGGGCGTCCTGCCTTGACGGTCGTCGCGGGGATGTACGCGATGCGCCCGGCGGATGCGGCGAGCTGGAGCGCGGGCTCTGCCTTCGGCAGCGGCTGATCCGCCGTCTGCGTGACGATGCGGATCCCTCCGTCCGAGACCTTCTGCTTGCAGGAGCCGCCCGAGAGACACGCGAGCTTGTCGATGTACTCGACGTCGTCCCAGGAATAGGCGAGCGTCCGGCCCGCTCCCGCCACGCCGCCGAGCCAGTAGCCCGTGCCGTCGCTGGCGTGGGCGAGCCGCTTGACCTGCCGCTCGGGGCCGCCGACGGGGGCGGTGAGGACGTAGTCGAAGGGCGCAGGCCCGCTCTCGTGCAGCGTCCAGAGCGCCGTGGACATGCCGGCCGCGAAGGCGAGCTGCGGCTGCCCGTCGGCGAGATCCCAATGGCAGGTCATGCTGCCGGACGAGGGCTGGGGGAGGCTCCGGTCGGGCGTGCCGGGCGAGAGCACGTGGATCGTGTCGCAGGCCTTGGTGCTCGAGGAGAGCCAGGCGACGCTGCTGCCGTCCTCGGCGATCGCTTCGATCGGCCCGCCCGGGCTCTTGCGCAGGGTGTGCGCCGTCGGCGATGCGGCGGCCGCAGTGCCGGCGAGGGCGAGCAGACCCGCTGTCGCGAGGAGGACGCGCACCCGAGGACGGTAGCTGCGTGCTGTTAGGGGCTTGTCAGGACTCACGACCGGTTGAGCCTCATCCGCGAAGGTTGTTACCCTGCTCTTCTTGACGGAGCACGTAGCAGCCGAGCTGAGCGCCGACGACGTCCAGCGGCTGCTGGAGCTCGACCGGAAGTTCGGACGCGAGGGGCTCACGTTCGACGACGTCCTTCTCGTCCCGGCCGAGTCGCATGTCCTGCCGAACGACGTCTCGACACGTGCCCGCCTTACGCGCTCGATCGAGCTCGCCATCCCGATCGTCTCGGCCGCCATGGACACGGTGACCGAAGCCCGCCTCGCGATCGCGCTCGCGCGCGAGGGCGGGATCGGCGTCGTCCACCGCAACCTCTCGATCGAGGCGCAGGTGGCCGAGGTCGACAAGGTGAAGCGGTCGGAGTCGGGGATGATCGTGGAGCCGGTCACGCTGCCGCCCGACGCGCCGGTGCGCGCGGCGCTCGAGCTGATGGCGCGCTACAAGGTCTCGGGCGTTCCGATCACCGATGACGACGGAGTCCTCGTCGGCATCCTCACGAACCGCGACCTCCGCTTCGAGAACGACCTCGACCAGCTCGTCTCGGCGCTGATGACCGCGCGGAACCTCGTCACCGCGCCGGTGGGCACGACGCTCGCGGAGGCGGAGGAGATCCTCCACCGGAACAAGATCGAGAAGCTCCCGGTCGTCGACGCCGACGGTCGGTTGCGCGGGCTGATCACGGTCAAGGACATCCAGAAGAAGATCGAGTTCCCCGAGGCCACGAAGGACGAGCAGGGACGCCTGCGCGTCGCGGCCGCGGTCGGCGTCGGCCCGGACGCGCTCGAGCGCGCACAGGCGCTCGTCGGCGCGGGGGCGGACGTGCTCGTCGTCGACACGGCTCACGGCCACTCCCGCGGCGTCGTCGAGATGGTGCGTCGGGTCAAGGGAGCAGTCCCCATCGATGTGATCGCAGGCAACATCGCGACCGCCGAGGCCGCGCGGGCGCTGATCGACGCCGGCGCAGACGCCGTCAAGTGCGGCATCGGGCCCGGGGGAATTTGCACCACGCGCGTCGTCGCCGGCGTCGGCGTCCCGCAGGTGACCGCGATCAACGACGCAGCGGGCGTCGCGGCCGGCGAGGGGGTCCCGGTGATCGGCGACGGGGGCATCACGTCCTCCGGCGACATCGCGAAGGCGATCGGGGCAGGCGCCGACTGCGTGATGCTCGGCTCGATGCTGGCCGGAACCGACGAGGCGCCGGGCGAGGTCATCATCGTCCAGGGCGAGCGCTTCAAGGAGTACCGCGGCATGGCCTCGCTCGGCGCTATGCGACGCGGCTACTCGAAGGACCGCTACTTCCAGGGCGACGTCGAAGAGGTCGAGAAGCTCATCCCCGAGGGGATCGAGGGCCGAGTCGGCTACAAAGGCCCGCTCGGGCCGGTCGTCCACCAACTCGTCGGCGGGCTGCGGCAGGCGATGGGCTACTGCGGCGCCGCGACCATCGACGAGATGAAGCGAGCGCGCTTCGTCCGGATCACAGGCGCGGGCCTGCGCGAATCGCACCCGCACGACGTCACGATCACGAAGGAGGCGCCGAACTATCGGCGCTGAGGGGGCACGGGTCGTAGAGCTCCCCGTCCGGGAGGACCGGCCTGTGCTCGTTCTCGACCTCGGTGGGCAGTACTCGCAGTTGATCGCGCGGCGGGTGCGCGAGTGCCGCGTCTACTCCGAGCTCGTCGGCCACACCATCACGCCCGAAGCGGTGCGGGCGCGCAACCCGTTCGCGCTCGTCCTCAGCGGCGGCCCGGCGTCCGTCTACTCCGACGACGCGCCGCGTGTCGACCCCGCGCTGTTCGAGCTCGGCGTGCCGACGCTCGGGATCTGTTACGGCGCGCAGCTCATGGCGCTCGAGCTCGGTGGCCGCGTCGACCGTACGGGGGTCTCTGAGTTCGGGCGGACGCCGATGGAGGTGACGGAGTCGCGGCTGCTGGCCGACACCCCCGCCGAGCAGACCGTCTGGATGTCGCACCGCGACACCGTCGTCGCGGCCCCCGAGGGTGCGCGCGTCGTCGCGAGCTCGCCGGCGACTCCGGTCGCCGCCTTCGAGGCGCCCGAACGTGGCCTCTACGGCGTCCAGTTCCACCCCGAGGTCGTGCACACCCCGCATGGCATGGACGTCCTGAAGAACTTCCTCTACTCGGTCGCGGACGCGCCACCCGTCTGGACTCCGGCTGCCGTGATC